>NZ_JBEYZW010000106.1:0-23069 GCF_040646215.1 Streptomyces sp. NPDC046215
CGGTGGGAGGTGCCCCCAGAGGGGCTTATTCGGCTGAGCTCAGCCGAATAAGCCCGTCCGGCGATTGAGGACGCGCCCGCAGGGCGCCCGCCGCCGCAGGCGGCCACGACGGGTCCCAGCCACCCCAGCGATACTGGCCAGGTGGCAAAAGGCAAGCAGAAGCAAGGGCGCGGGCGCGCCGCCGAACCGGTCTCGGAGCAGGTGAGCGGCGGTCTGGCGGAGCTGGCACCGGACCGCGACCGCCCGCGCGGCTACACGCTGCTGATCGACGGGGCGCCCCAGTCCCATGTGGATCTCGACGACCCCACCTACCTCGACTTCGCCTACCAGCGGCGGCTGGGCCACATCGCCGACCTCGCGGGCCCGCCCGGCAAGCCGCTCCAGGTGCTGCACCTGGGCGGTGGCGCGTTCACCCTCGCCCGGTACGTCGCCGCGACCCGGCCCCGGTCCACCCAGCAGATCGTGGAGATCGACGCGCCCCTCGTCCAGCTCGTCCGCCGGGAGCTCCCTCTGGACGCCGGGTGGCGCATCCGGGTGCGCGGCGGTGACGCCCGCGAGGGCCTGGCGAAGGTGCCGGACGGCTGGGCCGACCTGATCATCGCCGATGTCTTCAGCGGCGCCCGCACCCCCGCCCACCTGACGAGCACCGAGTTCACCGGCGAGGTGCGGCGGGCGCTCCGGCCCGGCGGCTTCTACGCCGCCAACCTCGCCGACGGCCCGCCCCTCGCCCATGTGAAGGCCCAGATCGCGACGGTGCGGACCGTCTTCCCCGAGCTCTGCCTGACCGCCGACCCCGCCGTGCTGCGCGGCCGGCGCTTCGGCAACGCCGTGCTGCTGGCCTCCGACCGTGAGCTGCCGCTCGCCGAGCTGACCCGGCGGGCCGCCACCGACCCGCACCAGGGCCGGGTCGAGCACGGGCGGGCGCTGGCCGACTTCACCGGCGGCGCTGCGCCGGTCACCGACGCGAGCGCCCGGCCCTCGCCGGCGCCGCCGCCCTCCGTCTTCGAGTAGCGGGGCTCAGTAGGGGGGCAGCTGACCCGTTCGGACCACCTGGGCGTACCAGCGGGCACTCGACTTGAGCGTGCGGGCCTGAGTGGCGTAGTCGACGTACACCGCGCCGAACCGCTTGCTGTACCCGTACGCCCACTCGAAGTTGTCCATCAGCGACCACAGGAAATAGCCCCGCACGTCCGCGCCGTCGGCGATGGCGCGCCGCACCGCGTCGAGGTGGGCGTGCAGGTACGCGATGCGCTCCGGGTCGTGGACCGCGCCGCTGCCGTCGGGCTTGTCGTCGTACGCGGCGCCGTTCTCGGTGACCATCAGGGGCAGCCCGGGCGCCTCACGGGTGAAGCGCATCAGCAGGTCGTGGAGGCCGGTGGGGTCCACCGACCAGTCCATGGCCGTCCGTTTGCCCGGCGGCCGGTGGAAGGCGACGCCCTCGGCGCCCGGCCAGGGGGAGCGCTCGCCGCCGTGGCCGTCGGCGCGGAGCGGGGCGTTGTCAGTGGCGGCTGCTACCAAGGAAGGCGCGTAGTAGTTGATGCCCAGCGCGTCGAGGGAGTGCCCGATGGCGTCCAGGTCTCCGGAGTGCACGAAGGACCAGTCGGTGATGCGCGCCGTGTCGGCGAGCAGATCCGCCGGGTACGCGCCATCGAGCAGGGGCCCGGTGAAGATGCGCGTGGCCAGGGCGTCGATCCGCCGCCGGGCGTCGAGGTCCCCGGGCGCGTCGGTGCGGGCCCTGACGGCGGCCGGGTTGAGCGCGACGGAGATCCGCGCCCGCGAGGGGAGGGCGGCGCGCAGCGCCTGGGCGCCCAGGCCGTGCGCCAGGTTGAGGTGATGGGCGGCGCGCAGGGCGGCCAGGTCACTCGTCCGGCCGGGGGCGTGCACCCCGGACCCGTAGCCCAGGAAGGCGCTGCACCAGGGCTCGTTGAGGGTCGTCCACAGCTCCACCCGGTCGCCCAGCGCCTTCGCGACGAGGTGCGCGTAGTCGGCGAAGCGGTGCGCGGTGCCGCGCTCCGGCCAGCCGCCCGCGGACTCCAGCTCCTGGGGCAGGTCCCAGTGATAGAGCGTCAGCACCGGTGTGATGCCGTGGTCGAGGAGGTCGTCGACGAGCGCCCGGTAGAAGTCGAGGCCGGCCCGGGAGGCGGGCCCCCGGCCGGTGGGCTGGACGCGCGGCCAGGAGACGGAGAAGCGGTAGGCGCCCAGGCCGAGTTCCGCCATCAGGCGCACGTCCTCGGAGCGGCGGTGGTAGTGGTCGGTGGCGGTGTCGCCGGTGTCACCGCCGAGGACCTTGCCGGGAGTGCGGGAGAAGGTGTCCCAGATGGAAGGGGTGCGGTCGCCCTCGTCCGCCGCGCCCTCGATCTGGTACGCGGCGGTCGCGGCTCCCCAGAGGAAGCCCGGAGGGAAGTTCACGGTCATGGAAACGCTCCCAGGTGGGGGACGGGCGGGGCGGCCGGCGGGTCAGCCCTTGACGGCGCCCTGCATGATGCCGCCGACGATCTGTTTGCCGAAGAGGGTGAAGGCGAGCAGCAGCGGCAGGGTGCCCAGCAGCGCGCCCGCCATGATCACGGCCTGGTCGGGCACGTAGCCGCGGCCCAGCCCGGTGAGGGCGACCTGCACGGTCGGGTTCTCCTGCGTCAGCGCGATGATCGGCCAGAAGAAGTCGTTCCACGCCTGGACGAAGGAGAGCATCCCCAGCACGGCCATCGCGGGCCGGGCGACAGGAAAGACGATGTGCCACACGACCCGCAGACTGCTCGCCCCGTCGACGCGCGCCGCCTCGATCAGCTCGGTGGGCAGCGCCTCCACCAGGTACTGCCGCATGAAGAACACCCCGAACGCGCTGACCAGCGTCGGCAGGATCACCGCCTGCAGCTGGTTCGTCCACCCCAGGTCGGCGACGACCATGAAGAGGGGGACGACGCTCAGCTGCGGGGGGACCATCATCGTGCCGATCGTCATCAGCAGCAGGGCGTCCTTGAAGCGGAACCGCAGCTTCGCGAAGGCGAAACCGGCGACGGTGCAGAAGAGGACGGTGCCGAGCGCGATCGTGCCCGCCACCAGGGCGGTGTTGAGCAGCGCCAGGCCCATGTTGGCCTCGGTCCACGCCGTGCCGAGGTTGCTCATGAGCCGCCCGCCGAACCAGAAGGGCGGCGGGGTCCTGGCGAGCCGGGTGTTGTCGCGCGAGGCCGCGATCGCCGTCCAGACCAGCGGGAACAGCGAGCCCGCGGTGAAGAGGGCCAGCACCGCGTAGGTGAACGGCCCGCCGCGCAGCTGCCGCCCCGCGCGCCGGGCGCCGCGCCTGGGCCGCGCGGTGGTCGTGATCGTCACATCAGCCCCTCACCGGCTCTTCCGCAGCCGCCGCGCGATCAGCACGTTGACCGCGGCGATCAACAGCAGGATCAGGAACATCGTCCAGGCGACGGCGGAGGCGCGCCCGAGATGGAAGTTGAACCACCCCTGCTCGTACAGATAGAGGCCCAGCGTCTGGAACTGGTGCGAGGCCCCGCCCTTCTGCCCGCCCGCCCCGCCGAACAGCAGCGGCTCGCCGAAGAGCTGCGTCGCCCCGATCGTGGAGACGACGACGGTGAAGAGGATCGTCGGCCGCAGCGCCGGCACGGTGACGTAGCGGAACTGCTGCCCGCGCGAGGCGCCGTCCAGGGCCGCCGACTCGTACAGCTCGTCCGGCACGGCCTGCATGGCGGCCAGGTAGATCAGCGCGTTGTAGCCCGTCCACCGCCAGATCACGATCGAGGACACCGCGAACTGCGAGCTCCACGTGCCGCTCTGCCAGTCCACCGGGGAGACGCCCACCGCGCCCAGCGCCCAGTTGATCATCCCGTAGTCGCGCCCGTAGAGCAGCACGAAGACCAGCGTCGCGGCGGCGACCGAGGTGGCGTACGGGGTCAGCAGCGCGACGCGCCAGAAGGCCGCCGCGCGCAGCCGGTAGTGGAGCAGGTGGGCCAGCCCCAGGGCCATCAGCAGCTGGGGGACGGTGGAGATGACACCGATGGTGAAGGTGTTGCGCAGGGAGTTCCAGAAGAAGGCGTCGTCCAGCAGCCGGGTGTAGTTGTGCAGCCCCACCCACTCCATGTGGTCCGGCGCCGACAGCCCCACGCGGTGCAGGGAGGCCCAGCCCGTGTAGAGGAGGGGGAAGATCCCGAAGGCGGCGAAGAAGAGGAAGAACGGCGCGACGAACGCGTACGGGCTGTAGCGCACGTCCCAGGCGTACAGGCGGCGGCGCCAGGAGCCCGGCCGGCTCCGGCCCCGGCCCGCGCCCGTGGAGGGGTCGTCCGGCGGCGGGGCGTCGGTGCCCTCGACCGCCTCGGCCGCGGCCGTCATTCGTCCACCGCGTTGAGGATCTCCTTCTGGGCGGCCTTCCAGGCCGACCGGGGCGACCTGCCCTGCTGCTCGACCTGGACGATGCCCACGTCGGTGAAGGCCGTGCCGATCTGCTGCTCCCGCGGGCCGAAGAACAGGGCGGGGATGCCCCGGGCCGCCTCCGAGAAGATCCGCCCGGTGGGAGCGTCCCCGAAGTAGGGGTTCCGGGCGTCCCGGACCTCCGGCATGGCGTACGAGGCGGGGGTGGAGGGGATGCTGGCCTGCCGGCCGAAGAGCTTGGCCTGCTGCTCGGGGGCGGTCAGCCAGAGGGCGAGCTCGATCGCCGCCTTCCGGTGCCGGGCCGCCTTGGGGACGCCGATGAAGGAGCCGCCCCAGTTGGCCGGCCGGGGCGCGGCCGCCACGTCCCACCGGTCCTCCCCGGCCTCGCCGGCCTTCTCCTTGATGTAGCCGAGCATCCACGGCGGGCAGGCGACGGTGGCGAAGCGGCCGTTCGCGTACGCCTGGTCCCACGGCTTCTCGAACTGTTTGAGCCGGGCCGTGAGCCCGCCGCGGGCCGCCTGCACGGCCAGCTTCCAGGACGCCTTGACCGCCCGGCTGTTCCGGTAGACCGGCCGCCCCTTGCGGGTGTAGTAGCGCTCGGCGTAGCCGTGGATGGAGGCGTTGTAGATCCCGGCGGCCGAATCGGTGAAGACCGTGCCCGCCGGGGCGTTCTTCTTGTAGGCCCGGCCGGTGTCGATGTACTTCTGCCAGTCGCCCGCCCAGAGCCTGCCGACGCTCTCGCGGTCCGTGGGCAGCCCCGCCTTGGCGAAGAGGTCCTTGCGGTAGCACATGGCGATCGGCCCGATGTCCGTGCCGAGCCCGATCGTCCTGCCGTCCTTGGACGTGCCCTGGGCCCACTTCCAGTCCAGCCAGTCGGCCTTGCGGACGCCCTTCACCCGGCCCAGGTCCACGAACCGGTCGGCCTGCAGGGTGGCCACGTCGTGGATGTTGCCCACCTCGATGGCCTGGATGTCGGAGAGGCCGCTGCCGGCCGCCAGGTGGGTCAGCAACTGCGGGTAGTAGGCATCGTTCCGCTCGATCACGCTCTCCTTGATCGTGATGTCGGGGTGCAGCTTCTCGTACGCCTCGTAGAGGCCGGCCTGCTTGTAGCCGAAGACGCCGAAGGTGCCGACGGTGACGGTGGTCTTCCGGCCGCCCCCGCCGCCGGACCCGCCCGCCGCCTCGCTGCCGCCGTCATCGGCGCAGGCGGCGAAGACTCCGGCGCCGAGCGCGGCGACGGCCGCGCCGGCCATCACCCGGCGCCGGGACGTGCGGGGGCGGCTGCGCATGGCGTCCTCCTCGTGCCTCGACGTACGGCCTCGTGCCAACGGGGGGATGACGATGTCGTGTCGGTCTCGGCCGCCCGGTCGGCGGCATATGGCCAAGGATGTGACGATAAATGCGAGAGAGCTCTCATTTGTGATGAAGAGTCGTCGGAACCTGGCGGAGAGTCAAGGATGCCCACGGCGCGCTGGCGAGGCAGGCGGCGATGTCCACCGGGTCGACCGCCTGAGGGAGGGTGTGAGCGGCATCACTGCCGTGGTGCCGCCTTGTGGAGGAGCGGGGCGGTGCGTGGCTTCCCGGCCGCCCTGGCCCGCAAACGCCGAAGGGCCCGATCCGCTTTCGCGGATCGGGCCCTTCGATCAGGGTGAGTAACGGGACTTGAACCCGCGACATCCTGGACCACAACCAGGTGCTCTGCCAGCTGAGCTATACCCACCATGTCGCCCGGTGCGTTTCCCACCGGCTGAGAAAAAGTGTACAGGGTCTTCGGGGGTGCTCGCTCCCAGGTATCGCGCGTCCTGGGAGCGAGCCGCGTCACTATGCCCGAGCGGGCAGGACGTGCCGGGCCGCGATGGCCTTGGCGCTGTCCGAATCCGGGCCGGGCTGCGCCACGAAGATCGCCTCGCGGTAGTAGCGGAGCTCGGCGATCGACTCGTGGATGTCGGCGAGTGCCCGGTGGTTGCCGCTCTTCTTCGGGCTGCTGAAGTAGGCCCGCGGATACCAGCGGCGGGCCAGCTCCTTCACCGACGAGACATCGACGATCCGGTAGTGCAGGTGGTTCTCCAGCGCCGGCATGTCCCGGGCGAGGAAACCGCGGTCGGTGCCGACCGAGTTTCCGCACAGCGGGGCCTTGCCCGGCTCCCGGACGTGCTCGCGGACGTACGCCAGGACCTGCTGCTCGGCATCTTCGAGCGTGGTCCCCTTGTCCAGTTCCGCGAGCAGCCCGGAAGCCGTGTGCATCCGGCGCACCACCTCGGGCATGGTGGTCAGGGCCTCGGCGGGCGGGCGGACGACGATGTCCACGCCGTCGCCGAGGATGTTCAGCTCCGAGTCGGTGACCAGGGCGGCCACCTCGATGAGCGCGTCATCCGACAGCGAGAGCCCGGTCATCTCGCAGTCGATCCACACCATGCGATCGTTCATGCGTCTCACCCTACGGGGCGTTCCCGCTGCCCGGGGAGGCGTGGGCTGTAGAGGTCGGACTCCGGCTTGCCCGGATCCGGGCCCGGCCCCCCTTGACCGAGCGGCCCGGCGTGGGAACCCGGATGGAGACCCTGACCCCCCGGTCCACCGTGCCCGCCGTGCGGGGGCGGTGTGCCCATGACAGGCCCGGAGACGGCATGGGCGGCGGCCAGGGCCGTCCGCCGCATCGCCGCCACCGACGGCTCGCCGGGTCGTGGCTCCACCGGTTCCGGCCGGTCGAACCGGTCGTGGCGCTCCCGCTCCGGACGCTCCCGCTCCGGGCGCTCGGCCCCGTTCTGCGGCCGGCGGGCCCGGTACGCGGCCCGGTAGGCGGCCGGGGAGGACCCCAGCTGCCTGCGGAAATGCCCGCGCAGCGCCACGGGCGAGCGGAAGCCGCAGCGCCCGGCCACCTCGTCCACGGAGTAGTCCGAGGTCTCCAGGAGCCGCTGGGCCTGCAGCACCCGCTGGGTGATCAGCCACTGCAGCGGAGCGCTCCCGGTGAGCGAACGGAACCGCCGGTCGAAGGTGCGCCGGCTCATATAGGCACGGGCGGCCAGGGTCTCCACGTCGAACTGCTCGTGGAGGTGCTCCAGCGCCCAGGCGACGACCTCGGCGAGCGGGTCGGCGCCGATCTCCTCCGGTAAAGACCGGTCGAGATAGCGCTCCTGTCCGCCACTGCGGCGGGGCGGTACGACGAGACGGCGGGCCAGGGCCCCCGCCGCGTCGGCGCCGTGGTCGGTGCGGACGATGTGCAGGCACAGGTCGATGCCTGCCGCGGTGCCCGCGGACGTCAGGACGTCACCGTCGTCGACGAAGAGCTCCCTCGGGTCCACGTGGACCGAGGGGTAGCGCTTCGCGAGCGTCGGCGCGTACATCCAGTGGGTGGTGGCGGGCCTGCCGTCGAGCAGACCCGCGGCGGCCAGTACGAAGGCCCCGGTGCACAGCCCGACGATGCGGGCGCCCTCTTCATGGGCGCGGCGCAGTGCGTCGAGCGCGGCGGTGGGCGGCGGCTGGGTGATCGACCGCCAGGCCGGTACGACGACGGTGCCGGCCCGGGAGAGCGCCTCCAGGCCGTACGGTGCGGTCAATTCCAGGCCGCCGGTTGTTCGCAATGGCACATCTTCGCCCGCGCACACCAGCAATCGGTAGCGGGGCACCCCTGCGTCCTGGCGGTCGATCCCGAACACAGAGAGCGGAATGGAGCTTTCGAAGATGGGGCCGCCGCTGAAAAGCAGCACGGCGACGATCTCCCGGCGGCGGCGTCCGGAGAGCTTGCGCGTGGTCTCCGGTACGGTCGTGGAGTCCTGGCTCATGGCGCTAAGCCCCCCTCGGCGGTCGAGTCCTCTCGGTCCTGCACGTTTCCCCTCGGTCCTGAACGGTTCCCCCGCCGGTCATGGCCAAGATCGAATCTACTGCGTCACACGGAGTTGCGGTGACCAGTTCACCACCCGGCTCTATGTCGACATGGCAACTTGGCGCGAAGCGTTCGATCACGAAGCGTTGCACTTGCAGGGCTCGCTGAAAAGTACGCCTCTCGCCCATGCCCAATCCCCGTAGGGTGCAACCGCCCCCGGAAGCCGTCTCCTTGCTGGTCGACCGGCTGTTAGGGGCTGCTCAGGCCAAGGTTTGGGGTTCGGCCTGAAGTTGGCTGAAAAGCAACGGGTGCAGATGTACGAAGACGTCATTCACCGGACGTACTACCCGGCGTACTGCCGCCAGGGTGCCGCCCCCCGCGATGGGCCCCGCCACCCGTACGGCCATGTCGGCCTCGATGGGGAATGGCCTGTTCTGCGGAGATACGGGACGCGCTGCGCTCGGACTGGCGCAGCAGGGCGCGGCAGGCGCAGGTGAGGGCCACCAGCCCGGCCGCCGTGCCGGCCGCGCCGCCGAAGGACTGACCGCACATCAGCAGGACCAC
This sequence comes from Streptomyces sp. NPDC046215, assembly GCF_040646215.1. Taxonomy (NCBI): domain Bacteria; kingdom Bacillati; phylum Actinomycetota; class Actinomycetes; order Kitasatosporales; family Streptomycetaceae; genus Streptomyces; species Streptomyces sp. NPDC046215. The sequence goes on from NZ_JBEYZW010000106.1 coordinate 8,762, forward strand.
GGGGACCAGCACACAGCTGAACGCCGCCCAGCGGACCACGTCGCTCACCGGATCGGGGGAGTCTCCCTCGGGGTCGTCGGCGCGGGCGTGATCACGGGTTCCGGGCACGGAGCGGCTCCCTGCTGACGGCGGCTGACGGTGGTACAACGCCCGGCCGGGCCCCCGGGTCACTGCGTCGCGCGCATCGGGGGGCGCGCCGGGGGCGCGCCCTGCCGTGCGGCAAGGGCATTGCGCTACGGGCCGCCCTCGTGCATGCTCCGGTGAACGCCCGACCCGTCGCCCGCCACCACCCGTCCAGGAGGCGTCCCGCTCCCCGCCCGGGGGCCCCGTCCGGTGCCGCGTCACCCGCCGGCCGGGACCGCTGCCGCATCACCGGCCGGCCGGGCAGCCTCTGGGCAGGCGGCGAGTGTCGCCGTACCCTGGTGGGTAAGTGCTTGAAAAGATGAATCCCGGACGGATTTTTCGTCCATGATCCACGCGGGTCCGCCCCGTCCGGATCTGCCGAGACCTTTCGGGCGCCGCCCTGACAACTCCAACCAGCTCACCGCCCGATCCCTCCGCACGAGGACACTCTTCGCCGAGATACCGATGGCCGGTCACGAATTCTCCGAACCCGCGGACCGCAAGCGGGTCGCCGATCACACGGCGCACCCCGAAGCGGCGGAAGAAACACGCCATTCCTGCGATCCGGCGTTCCAGCACGGCGTCGTCGTGGGCTTCGACGGCTCGACATCCAGCGAGCGAGCGCTTGCGTATGCAATCGGGATGGCCCTGCGCGCCGGCTCGGGCCTGATCATCGTCCATGTGGCCAACCGGCTGCCGACGACCGTGTGGGCGGGCTGCGAGCCCCCGGTCTTCGTGGACGTCCCTGATCACCGCACGGAAGTCCTCGGCCTCGAACTGGCCTGTGCGGACTACCTGTCGGAAGTGCCCTGGATCCTCGTCGAGCGAGGCGGCGACATCTGTCACGAGCTGGAGGAGGTCGGCCGGGAGTACGCGGCGGACGCGATCGTCGTGGGCTCCACCCACGGCCTGGTCGGCAGGATCTTCGGCTCGGTGGCGGGGCGGCTGGCGCGGCGCGCTCAGCGGCCCGTCGTCGTCATCCCCTGACCGCCCCCGCGGGCTGTGCCGGGGCGTCAACTTTCTTTCCCTGTCCGGGTGATCGCCGCCGCGCCGGTTTTGACGGCCGATGAATCTACCCGTGCGTAAGGGTGGCGCGGGCCCGGGTGACGGGTAGGAACCGCACAGATGTCGTGCTGCCGGCCGGGAGGTGACGGTTCCCGTCGCCGGTGGCATCACCGCCGGCGGGAGGGCGCCGCCGGCGAGGGGGAGGCGGTCCTCCCCGCGCGCCGGGTGGCACGCGCGGGGAGGCCGTTCTTCCCGGGCCCGCCGCAGGACAGGTGGGCGGGCCTCCCGGACCCGCCGCAGACAGGTGGACGGGGCCGAGGTCTTGGCGCCCGCGGGCCGGGGCCCGCGGACGGCGGTGCTACTCGACGGTGACGGACTTCGCCAGGTTGCGCGGCTTGTCGATGTCGCGGCCCATGGCCTTCGCCGTGTAGTACGCGAGGAGCTGCAGCGGGATGCCCATGAGGATCGGGTCCAGCTCGTCCTCGTTCTTCGGCACCACGATCGTGTGGTCGGCCTTCTCCTGCACCTGGTGCGCGACGGCGAGGATGCGGCCGGAGCGGGCCTTGATCTCCTCCAGGGCGGCGCGGTTCTTCTCCAGCAGGTCGTCGTCCGGAACGATGGCGACCGTCGGCATGGCGGGCTCGATCAGGGCCAGCGGGCCGTGCTTGAGCTCGGAGGCGGGGTAGGCCTCGGCGTGGATGTACGAGACCTCCTTGAGCTTCAGCGAGGCCTCGCGGGCGACCGGGTAGCCCCGGACGCGGCCGATGAACATCATCGACTTGGCGTCGGCGTACTCCCCGGCCAGCTTCTCGATCTCGGCCTCGTTCGCCAGGATCTCCGCGATCTGCTCGGGCAGCTTGCGCAGGCCCGCGATGATCCGCTTGCCGTCGGCGACGGACAGGTCGCGGGTGCGGCCCAGGTGCAGGGCGAGCAGGCCGAAGGAGACCACCATGTTGGTGAAGCACTTGGTGGAGACGACGCAGACCTCGGGGCCGGCGTGCACGTAGATGCCGCCGTCGGTCTCGCGGGCGATCGCCGAGCCGACGACGTTGACCAGGCCCAGGACGCGGGCGCCCTTGCGCTTGAGCTCCTGGACGGCGGCGAGGACGTCGTAGGTCTCACCGGACTGGGAGACCGCGATGTAGAGGGTGTCGGGGTCCACGACCGGGTTGCGGTAGCGGAACTCGGAGGCCGGCTCGGCGTCCGCGGGGATGCGGGCCAGCTCCTCGATCATCTGGGCGCCGATCTGGCCGGCGTGGTACGAGGTGCCGCAGCCCAGGATCTTCACCCGGCGCACGGCGCGCGCGTCACGGGCGTCGAGGTTCAGGCCGCCCAGGTGCACGGTGGAGAAGCGGTCGTCGATGCGGCCGCGCAGCGCGCGGTCGACCGCGTCGGCCTGCTCGTGGATCTCCTTGTGCATGTACGTGTCGTGGCCGCCCATGTCGTACGACTCGGCCTCCCACTCCACGGTGGTCGGCTGGCTCGAGGTGGTGGAGCCCTCGGTGGTGTACGTGCGGTAGTCGTCGGCCTTGAGGGTGGCCATCTCGCCGTCGTCGAGCGTGACGATCTGACGGGTGTGGCTGACCAGGGCGGCGACGTCGGAGGAGACGAGCATCTCCTTCTCGCCTATGCCCAGGACCACGGGGGAGCCGTTGCGGGCGACGACGATGCGGTCCGGGAAGTCGGCGTGCAGGACGGCGATGCCGTACGTGCCGTCGATGTGCCGGAGGGCCTCGCGGACCTTCTCCTCCAGCGTGTCCGCCTCGGAGCGGGCGATGAGGTGGGCGAGGACCTCGGTGTCGGTGTCGGAGACGAAGGCGAAACCGTCGGCGATCAGCTTGGCGCGCAGGTCGGAGGCGTTGTCGATGATGCCGTTGTGGACGACGGCGACCTTCTCGTCGGCGTCCAGGTGCGGGTGGGCGTTGACGTCGTTGGGCGCGCCGTGGGTGGCCCAGCGGGTGTGGGCGATGCCGGTGGTGCCGTTGAAGCGCTTGGGCAGGCGCGACTCCAGCTCGCGGACGCGGCCCTTGGCCTTGGCGGACTTCAGGCCGCCCGCCTTGCCGCTCGCGTGCAGGGCGATGCCGGCGGAGTCGTAGCCGCGGTACTCCAGGCGCTGGAGGCCCTCCAGCAGCAGCGGCGCGACATCGCGCTTACCGATATATCCGACGATTCCGCACATGGTGTTGACCCTCCCAGGCAAACGATCAGTGATGCTCGGCGGCGGCAGGAGCCGCCGGTCTCAGCCGTAGACGATGCGGCGCAGCTGCCGCAGCGAGAGCTCGGGTGGCGCCACCGCACGGTGCGGCAGCTCCGCCGCGATCCGTTCGAAGATCTCCGCGTTGTTCAGTCCGCCGGACTGGAGCTCGCGGTGACGGCGACGCACGAACGTCTCGGTCGTCTCGTCGAAGTACGCCAGGACGTCCAGGACCACCCGGGCTGCCTCGCCGCGCTGAAGCGGCGTGCTGCGCACCAGGTGGTCCACCAGGTCGTCATGGGTCATACGGCGTTCGAGCACCCGTTGATACTGAGGGGTACTGCCGTCGTTCGCAAGAATCCTGCCCGATTTCGGGCAGGGATGCCGAAAGCAACGCCCGAAGTGGCTAGAAACGCTTCAGTACGGCCTGTTTTGCCGCGGTGAACTCTTCCTCCGTGAGGATCCCGGCCGACCGCAGCTCGCCGAGCTCCCGCAGCCGCCGCAGCAGGGCGTCGTGATCCTCGGCCCTGTCGGCGCCGGCCGCCGGTGCCGACAGGGCCTTCGGGGCCGCGTCGGCGGGCGCGGCCTCCCGCGGGCCGGACGGGTGCGGCAGCCGGGCCAGCACGGCCGCCGCGACCAGCGCCATCAGCGGGTCCTTCTTGAAACCGAACAGCTCCACCGAGCGCGGGTCGTACTTCGGCGGCAGCCCCGGCGCGGACCTGGCCGTCACGAACCGCAGGTAGCCGTTTTCCAGCCCGGCCGACGGCAGCCACTCCACCGTGCTGATCTCCGACAGCGGGAACGACTGCGCCCCCGCCGAGCTCTTGCTGTCCTCCGTCGTCCAGTTCCACTCCAGGCGGACCCGCTCGCCGTCGAAGGCGGCCATGCCGTCCCCGGCGCTCACCGACAGCGGCACGGGCGGGCCCGGCAGCAGGTAGCGGTCCGCGGGCCCGTCCGGCACCTGCTCCAGCAGCAGGGCGTTGCGCACCGCGTCCACGAAGTACTCCGCCACACCGGACCGGTCCGGATCGACCTTGAGCTGGTACGGGTCGGCGGCGTCCGGCAGCCGCCCCTGCGCGGCCTGGCCGAGCGGATCCGCGCCGGGCCGCAGCCGCAGCCGCAGGCGGCCGCTCCTGCGGCCCGGCTCGAAGGCGATACCGCTCACCGCCTCCAGCGGAACGGCCAGCTCACCGAGGGTCTGCCGGAGCAGGTGCACACCGCGCTCACGGCCCGGCACGATGCGGATCGTGTCGCCGTCGAAGGTCCACGCGCCGTCCGTCTGGAGTATCTCTGCCATGGGGCAGATTCTCGCAGGCCGGGCCCCGGGAAGGACTGCTGCCTTGACGTGGATCCCGGCCGGCGGTAGGCACGTTGTCGTTCGTGTGCGCGATTTCCCGTAAGCGGTCCGCTGAAGGGACTCCCCTGTGAGACGACGCCCCGGCACCTCCCGCTTCCCCCGCCTGCTGTGCGCCCTGCTGCTCCTCGCGGGCGCCGGCACCACCGCGGCCACCGCACGGCCCGCGGAGCCCGCCCCCGCGGCCCCCCTCGGCCGCGTCATCCCGGCCCCCGCCTCCGTACGGCCCGGCGGCAGCCCCTACGAGATCACCGGACGCACCCGCATCCAGGTGCCCCGGCACTCCCGCGAGGCGCGGCGGGTCGGCGCCTACCTGGCCGAGCTGCTGCGCCCCTCCACCGGCTACGCGCTGCCCCTCACGTCCTCCGCCGCGGGCACCCGCGACGGGGGGATCCGGCTGCGGCTCGGCGACCCCGACCGGGCCCTCGGCGCCGAGGGCTACCGGCTGGCCGTCACCGGCCGCGCCGTGACGATCAGTGCCCGCACGGACGCCGGGCTCTTCCACGGTGTCCAGAGCCTGCGCCAGCTGCTGCCCCCGGACGTGGAGCGTCGCAGTCCGCAGCCCGGTCCCTGGAAGATCGCCGGCGGCACCGTCACCGACGCGCCGCGCTTCGCCCACCGGGGCGCGATGCTCGACGTCGCCCGGCACTTCTTCCCGGTCGCCCAGGTCAAGCGGTACATCGACCGGCTGGCTCTGTACAAGATCAACCGGCTGCACCTGCACCTCTCCGACGACCAGGGCTGGCGCATCGCCGTCGACTCCTGGCCGCGCCTGACCACCTACGGCGGCAGCACCCAGGTCGGCGGCGGGCCGGGCGGCTTCTACACCAAGGACGACTACCGCGAGATCGTCCGCTATGCCGGCAGCCGCCACCTGACCGTCGTCCCCGAAATCGACATGCCCGGCCACACCAACGCCGCCCTCGCCTCCTACGCCCGCCTCAACTGCGACGGCACCGCGCCACCCCTCTACACCGGCACCGCCGTCGGCTTCAGCTCGCTGTGCGTGCCGAAGCGGGACACCTACGACTTCGTGGACGACGTCGTCCGGGAGCTGGCCGCGCTGACCCCCGGCCCCTACCTCCACATCGGCGGCGACGAGGCCCACTCCACCCCGCACGCCGACTACACGGCCTTCATGGACCGGGTGCAGCCCGTCGTCGCCAAGTACGGCAAGACGGTGATCGGCTGGCACCAGCTGACCGGCGCCCGCCCGGCGCCGGGCGCCGTCGCGCAGTACTGGGGGCGCAGCGGCACGGAGAAGGACGTCGTGGACGCGGCGAGGGCCGGCACCCGGCTGATCCTCTCGCCGGCCGACCGCGCCTACCTGGACATGAAGTACACCAAGGACACGCCGCTCGGGCTCGACTGGGCCGGGTACGTGGAGGTGCGGCAGTCCTACGACTGGGACCCCGGCGCGTACGTCAAGGGCGTGCCGGAAGAGGCCGTCCTCGGGGTCGAGGCGCCGCTGTGGACGGAGACGCTGTCCACCGGCGCGCACCTCGACTACATGGCCTTCCCGCGGCTGCCCGGCATCGCCGAGCTGGGCTGGTCCCCGGGGGCCGCGCACGGCTGGGACGGTTACAGGACCCGGCTGGCCGCGCAGGCGCCCCGCTGGGACGCCCTCGGCATCGGGTACTACCGCTCGCCACAGGTGCCCTGGCCGGCCCCGTGACGCGGTGCGGGCCCGCCCGGGCGGGCCCGCGGACCAGCTCGGGGCGGCGGCGTGCGACGCCCCTCACAGGCCCGGCTCCCGGGCGATTTACAGGCCCAGCTCCCGGGCGATCAGCATCCGCTGGACCTCGCTCGTGCCCTCGCCGATCTCCAGGATCTTGGAGTCCCGCCACATGCGGGCCACCGGGTACTCGTTCATGAAGCCGTAACCCCCGTGGATCTGGGTGGCCTCGCGGGCGTTGGTGACGGCGATCTCCGAGGAGTAGAGCTTCGCGAGCGCCGCCTCCTTCTTGAACGGCTCGCCCGCCAGCAGCCGGGAGGCGGCGTCACGCCAGGCGAGGCGGGCCGTGTGCGCCCGCATCTCCATGTCGGCCAGCTTGAACTGGATCGCCTGGTTGGCGCCGATCGGCCGCCCGAACGCCTCCCGGCTCTTGGCGTACGCCACCGACTCGTCGACACAGCCCTGCGCGAGGCCCGTGGCCAGCGCCGAGATCGCGATGCGCCCCTCGTCGAGGATGCGCAGGAACTGGGCGTAGCCGCGGCCCCGCTCGCCCAGCAGGTTCGCCGCCGGGACCCTAACGTCCGCGAAGGACAGCTCGCGGGTGTCCGAGGCGTTCCACCCGACCTTCGAGTAGGGGGCGGCGACCGTGAAGCCGGGGGTGCCGGACGGCACGATGATGCTGGAGATCAGCGGCTTGCCGTCCGCCGAACGGCCGGTGACGGCGGTGACCGTGACCAGGCCGGTGATGTCCGTGCCGGAGTTGGTGATGAAGCACTTGGTGCCGTTGATCACCCATTCGTCCGTCGCCTCGTCGAGCCGGGCGGTGGTGCGGGTGCCGCCGGCGTCCGAGCCGCACTCCGGCTCGGTCAGCCCGAACGCGCCCAGCATCTCGCCCGAGCACAGCCGGGGCAGCCACTCCCGCTTCTGCTCCTCCGTGCCGAAGCGGAAGACGGGCATCGCGCCCAGCGAGACCCCGGCCTCCAGGGTGATCGCCACGGAGGAGTCGACCCGGGCCAGCTCCTCCAGGGCGATGCCGAGCGCCAGGTAGTCGCCGCCCATGCCCCCGTACTCCTCGGGGAAGGGCAGCCCGAACAGGCCCATGCGGCCCATCTCGCGCACGATCTCGTACGGGAACTCATGCCGCTCGTAGAAATCGCCGATCTTGGGCGCGACCACGTCGTGGGCGAACTGCTCCACGGTGCGGCGGAGTTCCTCGTGCTCGGCGGAGAGGCGGTGGTCCAGCGACATGACTCAGGACTCCTGAGGGGAGAGGGCACGGACAGTGCGGGACGGGCTGGGGCGGCCCAGCCGTTCGGCCATCCACACGCTCGTGGCGGTGAGTAGGCCCAGATCCACCCCGGTGTCGATACCGAGGCCGTTGAGCATCCAGAGAAGGTCTTCGGTGGCGAGATTGCCGGTGGCGCTCTTCGCGTACGGGCAGCCGCCGAGGCCGCCGGCGGAGGCGTCGACCGTGGTCACCCCGTACCGGAGCGCCGCGAGGGTGTTCGCGAGGGCCTGGCCGTAGGTGTCGTGGAAGTGCACGGCGAGCCGCTCGGCGGGCACCCCGGCCGCGCCCAGGGCGGCCAGCACCGCCGTGACGTGGCCGGGGGTGGCGACGCCGATGGTGTCGCCCAGGCTCAGCTCGTCGCAGCCCAGGTCCAGCAGCCGGCGGGCGACGCGTGTCACCCGCTCGACGGGCACGGCGCCCTCCCAGGGATCGCCGAAGCACATCGAGAGGTAGCCGCGCACCGTGGCGCCCGCCTCGCGGGCGGTGGACACGACCGGGGCGAACATCTCCAGGGACTCGTCCACCGTGCGGTTGAGATTGGCCTTGGCGAACGATTCCGTGACGCTGGCGAACACCGCGATCTCGCGGACCCCGAGCGCCAGGGCGCGGTCCAGGCCGCGCCGGTTGGGCACCAGGACGGGCAGCCGGGCCGGCACGCCGTCGAGCATCGGCATCAGCTGCTCGGCGTCGGCGAGCTGGGGCACCCACTCGGGGCGGACGAAGCTCGTCGCCTCGACGGTCGTGAGCCCGGCGGCGGCGAGGCGGCGGATGAACTCCGCCTTCACCTCCACGGGCACGACCGTCTTCTCGTTCTGCAGGCCGTCGCGGGGGCCGACCTCGTGGATGCGGACGCGGGACGGGAGGGCGGGGTCCGGCACGGCCATCGGAAGTCCGTCGGTCATGACTGCTCCTGCGGGCTGACGGCGGGGGCGGCGTCGGGGGTGACGACGGCCAGGACCTGGTCCATGGCGACCGTGGCGCCGGCCGTCACGTCGAGCTCGGTGACGGTGCCGTCGTGGGGCGCGGAGATGACGTGCTCCATCTTCATCGCCTCCACGACGAGCAGGCTCTGCCCGGCGCTCACCTTCTCCCCGACGGCGGCCTTGACGAGGGTGACGGTGCCGGGCATGGGCGCGGTCAGCGCTCCGGCGTGCGCGGCTCCGGTGGTGCCGCGGGCGGTGACGGGGTCGTGGTCCTGGACGTGCCAGGTGTCGCCGTCGCGGCCGAGCCAGGTGCCGTCCGGGCCGGTGGCCCGGGTGAAGGTGTGGGTGACGTGGTCGAGCTCGATGGTGACGGTGTGAGGGGAGAGGGTGACGATGCGGGCGGGGTGAGCGGGGTTCTCTTCCCCCACCCCGCCCTTTCCCGAAACCGGGGGCAGGCCCCCGGGGCCCCGGGGTGGCAGCGGCTCCGTGCCGGTCGCCTCGGCGGGCAGGGACGCCGCCTCCGTGCCCGGCAGGCAGACCTCCGTCCCCGTGCCGCCGCGCGCCCGCACCCGCACCGTCACCGCGTCCTGCCCCGCCACCCGCACGTGATGTGCCGTCCACGCCGGCTCGCCGCCCAGGCGCCAGCCCGTCGGGACGGAGAAGGGGTCGACCCAGGCATCCGCAGCGCGGGCGGCCGGTTCCAGCGCCGCCTGCCGCAGCAGTGCCGCCGCCGCGTACACCTCGTCGGGGACGGACGTCCGTACCAGCGTCGCCGCGTCCCGGTCGACCAGGCCCGTGTCCAGCGCGCCCGACACCACCGACGGGTGGGCCAGCAGCCGGCGCAGGAAACCGGCATTCGTGTCCACGCCCAGGACGGTCGTCTCCGCGAGGGCGGCACGCAGCCGGCGCAGGGCCGTCGGGCGGTCCGGGCCGTACGCGATGACCTTGGCGAGCATCGGGTCGTAGGACGTGCCGACCTCCGTGCCCTCCGAGAGACCCGAGTCCACCCGCACGCCCTCGCCCGCGGGTTCGCCCAGGGCGAGCACCGTGCCCGCCGACGGCAGGAAGTCCACCCGGCCGTCGGCCGTCGGCCGCGCGGTCTCCGCGCAGATGCGGGCCTCGACCGCGTGGCCGGTGAGGGTGATGTCGTCCTGGGTGAAGGGCAGCGCCTCGCCGGCGGCGACCCGCAGCTGCCACTCGACCAGATCCAGGCCCGTGATCAGCTCGGTGACGGGGTGTTCGACCTGGAGCCGGGTGTTCATCTCCATGAAGAAGTACGACGCGGGGTCGTCGCCCGGCACGATGAACTCCACCGTGCCCGCGCCGGTGTAGCTGCAGGAGCGGGCCGCCTGGGCCGCCGCCTCGCCCATCGCCGCGCGCGTGGCCGCGTCGAGGAGGGGGGACGGCGCCTCCTCGATGATCTTCTGGTGGCGGCGCTGGAGGGAGCACTCGCGCTCGCCGAGGTGGAGGACGTTGCCGTGGCCGTCGGCGAGGATCTGGATCTCGATGTGCCGGGGGCGGTCGACCCACCGCTCGACGAGCAGCGTGTCGTCCCCGAAGGAGCTCCGGGCCTCGCGCCGGGCCGCGGCGATCTCCTCGCCCAGCAGGGCCTCGGCGCGGACCAGCCGCATGCCCTTGCCGCCGCCGCCCGCGGAGGGCTTGAGCAGGACGGGCATGCCGATCTCACGGGCCGAGGCGGCCAGCTCGGCGTCGCTCAGGCCGCTGCCCGAGGAGCCCGGCACGACCGGCACCCCGGCCGCCCGCACGGTCTCCTTGGCGCGGATCTTGTCGCCCATCAGCTCGATCGCCGCGGCGGGCGGGCCGATGAAGGCGAGCCCGGCGCCGGTGACGGCACGGGCGAACGCCGCGTTCTCCGCGAGGAAGCCGTAGCCGGGGTGGACCGCCTGAGCGCCGGTCCGCGCGGCCGCCTCCAGGAGACGCTCGGCACTGAGATAGCTCTGCGCGGCCGCCGCCGGGCCGATCCGCACGGCGGTGTCGGCCTCGCGCACATGGCGGGCGTCCGCGTCGGCGTCGCTGAACACGGCGACCGAGCGGATGCCCAGCTCCCGGAGCGTGCGGATGACGCGGACCGCGATCTCGCCGCGGTTGGCGACCAGGACGGTGTCGAACATGGAGTCTCCGCTTGTCATGAGGGCGCTCACATCCGGAAGACGCCGTAGCCGGGCGCCGTCGGGTCCTTCGCGGGCAGCGGGGCGTTCGCGCACGCGGTGAGCGCGAGGCCCAGCACCTGCCGGGTCTCCAGCGGGTCGATGACCCCGTCGTCCCACAGCCGGGCGGTGGCGTAATAGGCGCTGCCCTGCGTCTCGTACTGCTCGCGGACGGGCGCCCGGAAGGCGTCCTCGTCGGCCGCGCTCCACTGCTCGCCGCGCGCTTCGAGCTGATCGCGCTTGACGGTCGCGAGGACGGAGGCGGCCTGCTCGCCGCCCATGACGGAGATCTTGGCGTTGGGCCACATCCACAGGAAGCGCGGTGAATAGGCGCGCCCGCACATCGAGTAGTTGCCCGCGCCGTACGAGCCGCCGACGACGACGGTGAGCTTGGGCACGCGGGTGCAGGCCACCGCCGTGACCATCTTGGCGCCGTGCTTGGCGATGCCGCCCGCCTCGTACTGGCGGCCGACCATGAAGCCCGAGATGTTCTGCAGGAAGAGCAGCGGGATGCCCCGCTGGTCGCACAGCTCGATGAAGTGCGCGCCCTTCTGGGCGGATTCGGCGAACAGGATGCCGTTGTTGGCGACGATGCCCACCGGGTGGCCGTGGATCCGGGCGAAGCCCGTCACCAGCGTCTGCCCGAACTCGGCCTTGAACTCGGCGAACCGCGAGCCGTCCACCAGCCGCGCGATGACCTCGCGGACGTCGTAGGGGGTGCGGGGATCCACCGGCACCGCGCCGTAGAGCCCCGCGGGGTCGACCGCGGGCTCCTCCACCGGCTCCACTCGCCAGGGCGGCTCCCCGCGGCCGGGGAGCGTCGAGACGATGGTGCGCACGGTGCGCAGGGCGTGCGCGTCGTCCTCGGCGAGATGGTCGGTGACGCCGGAGACCTTGGAGTGGACCTCGCCGCCGCCCAGCTCCTCGGCCGTGACGACCTCGCCCGTGGCGGCCTTCACCAGCGGCGGGCCGCCCAGGAAGATCGTGCCCTGGTTCCGGACGATCACGGCCTCGTCGCTCATCGCGGGCACGTAGGCGCCGCCCGCCGTGCAGGAGCCGAGGACCGCGGCGATCTGCGGGATGCCGGCCCCGGACATCCGGGCCTGGTTGTAGAAGATCCGGCCGAAGTGCTCGCGGTCGGGGAAGACTTCGTCCTGCATCGGCAGGAACGCGCCGCCGGAGTCCACCAGATACAGGCAGGGCAGCCTGTTCTCCAGGGCGATCTCCTGGGCGCGCAGGTGCTTCTTGACCGTCATCGGGTAGTACGTGCCGCCCTTGACGGTGGCGTCGTTGGCGACGATCACCACCTCGCGGCCGGAGACCCGCCCGATGCCGGCGATGACGCCCGCCGCCGGCGCGGCCCCGCCGTACAGCCCGTCGGCCGCGAGCGGCGCGAGCTCCAGGAAGGGCGAGCCGGGGTCGAGCAGGGTGTCCACCCGCTCGCGGGGCAGCAGCTTGCCGCGCGCGGTGTGCCGCGCCCGGGCCTGCTCGCCGCCGCCCAGCCGCGCCGCGGCGAGCTTCTCGCGCAGGTGCGCGGACAGCTCGCGGTGCGCGCTCTCGTTCGCCCGCCAGATCTCGGACGCCGGGTCCGCGGCGCTCCCCAGCACCGGTGCCTGCTGCATGTACTCGAGCTCCCTTGCTCGGTTAATGAGCGTTAACACATTGCCATCAGGTTAACGACCACTAACCGCGCTGTCTAGAATTACTTTCGTGAGAGACGCAAGCGCCACCGCCACCCCGGGCACCGGTGTGCCGACCCGCCGCGAGCAGATCCTCAAGGAGGCCGCCCGCCTCTTCGCCGAGCGCGGCTTCCACGGCGTCGGCGTCGACGAGATAGGGGCGGCGGTGGGGATCAGCGGCCCCGGCCTCTACCGCCACTTCGCGGGCAAGGACGCGATGCTCGCCGAGCTCCTGGTGGGCATCAGTGAGCGGCTCCTCGCCGGGGGCCGCGCGCGAGTCGCCGAGGTCACGGCCGCGGGCGGCGGCCCGGCCGCCGTGCTCCACTCGCTCATCGACGGCCACATCGACTTCGCCCTCGACGACCGCGCGCTGATCACCCTCCACGACCGGGAGCTGGGCCAGCTGCGGGACAGCGACCGCAATCTGGTGCGCTCCCTCCAGCGCCAGTACGTCGAGCTGTGGGTCGACGCCGTCCGCAAACTGCACCCCGGCGCCCCCGAGGCGCAGGTGCGCGCCGCCGTCCACGCCGTCTTCGGGCTGCTCAACTCCACCCCGCACCTGGGCCGCCCCGGCGCCCTCCCGGGCCGCGCGGCCACCGCCGGCCTGCTGCGCAGGCTCGCCCTGGGGGCCCTCGCGGCCCTCGCCGAGCCCTGCTGAGGGCCGTCGGCCCGCCGGACCTGGACAGGCGAGCTGACCCACGGGTAACTTGCGGCTGAGCGAGCGCTTAGAAAAGTACGAGGGGGCAGCGCAGTGCGGCGAACGGTGTACGGCCGGGATCACGCGGACCATGGCGTCCGCCCGACGGCCCCGGCAGACGGCCCGTGACGAACGAAGCCCTGCGGGACCTCCTCGACCTCCTCGACCTGGAGCGGGTCGAACAGGACATCTTCCGCGGCACCAGCCGCCCCTCCGTAGTACCGCGCGTCTTCGGCGGCCAGGTCGCCGCCCAGGCCCTGGTCGCCGCCGGGCGCACGGTTTGCGCCGACCGCCTCCCGCACTCCCTGCACGCCTACTTCCTGCGCCCCGGCGACCCCGGCGCGCCCATCGTCTACACGGTCGACCGCATCCGCGACGGGCGCTCCTTCACCACCCGCCGGGTCGTCGCCGTGCAGCACGGGCAGCCCGTCTTCCACCTCTCCGCGTCCTTCCAGACGCACGAGGAGGGGCTGGAGCACCAGGAGCCCATGCCGGCCGCCCCGGACCCGCTCACCCTGCCCACGGCCGAGGAGCTGCTGCCCCGCCACGCCCACCGGTTCGCGCACCCGCAGGTCGTCGAGCGGCTGCTGGAGGCGCGCGCGGCGGTGGACGTGCGGTACGTGGACGAGCCGCCGTTCGCCAGCGTGGGCGAGCCCCGCGAACCCAAGTCGCAGGTGTGGTTCCGGACCAACGGCAAACTGGCCGACGACCCCCTGCTGCACGTCTGCCTGGTCACCTACGTCTCCGACATGACGCTCCTGGACTCCGTGCTGCTCGCCCACGGGCGCGGCGGCTGGACGGTCGGTGACGTCGTCGGGGCCAGCCTGGACCACGCCATGTGGTTCCACCGCCCCTTCCGGGCCGACGAATGGCTGCTCTACGACCAGGAGAGCCCCACCTCCCAGAGCGGCAGGGGGCTGGCCCGGGGCCGGATCTTCACCGCCGACGGCCGGCTGGTGGCCTCGGTCATCCAGGAGGGCGTCGTCCGGGCCCCGCGCGGCTGAGTACGCTCGTCGGGTTGTCGGCGAAACGGCGGGGGGAAACAGGGATGTTCGGCGGTACGGCACGGCTGGGAACGGCGGCCCGGGTGCTCCTGGTGGCCGGGGGTCGCTCGCCACCGAGCCGCGGCCGACGAAGCGGAGCGCGCTCGCCTGTGGCAGAAGATCATCGATCTGCGCGACGCCAAGCGCGCCGTGCCCGCG
>NZ_JBEYZW010000107.1:0-22911 GCF_040646215.1 Streptomyces sp. NPDC046215
ACGGCCCGTCGTCGGTCGTGGTGTCCGGTGCCGAGGCCGCCGTCGAGGCGATCCGGAAGCACTTCAAGAGCGAGGGACGCAAGACCAGCAGGCTGCGGGTCTCGCACGCTTTCCACTCGCCGTTGATGGAGCCGATGCTGGAGGAGTTCCGTGCGGTTGTGGCGGGGCTGACGTTCGGTGTGCCGACGGTGCCGGTGGTGTCCAACCTGACGGGCCGGCTTGCTGAGCCGGGCCAGTTGGCTTCGGCCGACTACTGGGTTCGTCATGTGCGTGAGGCGGTGCGCTTCGCGGACGGTGTCCAGGCTCTGAGCGCCGAAGGCGTGACGCGGTTCCTGGAGCTCGGCCCGGACGGCACGCTGTCGGCCATGGCGCAGGAGTCACTGCCCGACGGAACCGCCGTCCTCGTCCCCGCCCTGCGCAGGGACAGGGGCGAGGAGACAGCGGTACTCGAATCTCTGGCGCAGCTGTATGTCCAGGGCGTGCGAGTGGATTGGCCGGTGTTGTTCGCCGGCACCAGCGCGCGGCAGGTGGATCTGCCGACGTACGCGTTCCAGCATGAGCGGTTCTGGCCGTCGGGTGGGGCCGTGCGTGCGGGTGATGTGCGGTTCGCGGGCCTGGGTTCGGCGGGGCATCCGTTGTTGGGTGCTGCGGTGGAGCTGGCGGGTTCCGGTGGGTTGTTGTTCACGGGGCGGCTGTCGTCCGCGTCGCCTGCATGGCTTGCTGATCATGTGGTGCTGGGGTCGGTGCTGGTGCCGGGTACGGCGTTGGTGGAGCTGGTGTTGCGGGCGGCGGATGAGGTCGGCTGTGATGTGCTGGAGGAGCTGACGCTCGCCGCGCCGCTGGTGCTGCCTGGTTCGGGTGCTGGTGTGCAGGTGCAGGTGTGGGTCGGTGAGCCGGACGATTCCGGTCGTCGGGCGGTTGCGGTGCACTCACGTGAAGGTGAGGAACCGTGGACGCTGCATGCGAGCGGGTCCGTCACCACAGGCGTCCAGGCAGCGGTCTTCGATACGTCCGTATGGCCCCCGCGGGACGCCGAGGTTCTCGATGTGAGCGGCTGCTACGAGCAGTTCGCGGAGTCCGGGTTCACCTACGGCCCGGCGTTCCAGGGCCTGCGGGCCGCCTGGAAGTCCGGTGACGAGATCTACGCCGAAGTCCGGCTTCCCGAAGGCGTCGACGGCGCTGCCTACGGTCTTCACCCGGCACTCTTCGACGCCGCGTTGCACGCGTCGGTGTTCGGCGGGGGAGACGGTGAGGGAGGTGTTCCGTTCTCGTGGACGGGCGTCTCGCTGCACGCGTCCGGCGCCTCGCACGTCCGCGTTCGTATCCGTACCGTCGGCGGTGGGATATCGATCGCGATCGTCGACTCCGCCGGCTTGCCGGTCGCTTCGGTGGACTCGCTGGTCGTGCGTCCGATCTCTTCCGACCAGCTGCGGACCGGCGACCGGGCCTCCCTCTTCAAGGTCGACTGGACCGGCGTCCAGCTCACGGACGAGCCCGTCACCTCGCTCGCCCTACTCGGCAAGGACGCCGAGGGCGTCTTGAACGGTCTCACGCTCCAGGCCCATGCGGACCTGGACGCCCTGGCCGAGGCCGGCGTCACCGACGCCGTACTCCTGCCGCCCATTGCAGGGCCCGCCGGAACGGTGGAGTCGGTCCATGCCGCCACCGCCCGGGCGCTGGAGCTGGTGCAGTCGTGGCTGGCCGACGAGCGGTTCGCGGACTCGCGCCTGGTGTTCGTGACGCGTGGCGCGTCGGCCGGCGGTGACCTCGCCGGTGCCGCCGTCCAGGGTCTGGTGCGTTCCGCGCAGTCGGAGAATCCGGGGCGTTTCGTCCTGGTGGATCTGGGAGGCGATGCCGATCTGACGGCGTTGCCGCAGGCGCTTGCCACGGATGAGCCTCAGCTCCTGCTCCGTGACGGTCAGGTGCTCGCTGTCCGTCTCGCCCGCGTGCGGAGGCAGGACGTCGCGGATGTCGCCCGGGACTCGAGCGGCACGGTCCTGATCACCGGTGGTACGGGTGGTCTGGGCCGGACGTTGGCCCGGCACCTGGTGGTTGAGCGCGGGGTGCGGAGTCTGCTGCTGGTCAGTCGTAGCGGCCTTGCGGCCGAGGGGGCCCGGGAGCTCGTCGCCGAGCTTGCGGAGCTCGGTGCGGACGCCGTCGTGGAAGCCTGCGACGTGACCGACAGCGCGGCCGTGGCCGATCTCGTGTCCCGGTATCGCGTCAGCGCTGTCGTGCACACCGCCGGTGTTCTTGACGACGGCGTCATCGGCTCCCTGACCCCGGAGCGGCTCGCGGCCGTGCTGCGGCCGAAGGTGGACGCGGCCTGGAACCTCCACGAAGCGACCAGGGACACGGACCTCGACGCGTTCATCGTCTTCTCCTCCGTAGCGGGCACCTTCGGCAGCGCGGGCCAGGCCAACTACGCGGCCGGCAACGCCTTCCTGGACGCCCTGGCCCACCACCGCCGGACGCAAGGGCTCCCGGCCGTCTCGCTGGCGTGGGGCCCTTGGTCCCAGGAAGGCGGCATGACCGGCACTCTCACGGAGGCCGACCTTCAGCGGATCGCCCGTTCCGGGATGCCCGAGCTGACGGCCGAGGAGGGCGTGGCGCTCTTCGACACCGCTCTCGGCACCACCGAGCCGGTGGTGCTCCCCGTCCGCCTGGACCTCGCGGCCCTGCGGGCACAGGGCGAGCCCCTGCCGCTCCTGCGCGGCCTCATCCGGACACCGGGGCGGCGGACCGCGGCTGCCGGTGCGGGCACCGAGGCCGCGGCCGGCTTCGCGCAGCGGCTCGCGGGGCTGTCCGCGGCGGAGGGACGCGAGGTCGTGCTGGAGGCCGTACGCGGTCAGGTCGCGGTCGTACTGGGCCACGACGGTGCCGCGGAGATCGCCCCGGAGCAGGCGTTCCAGGACCTCGGCTTCGACTCCCTGACCGCGGTCGAACTCCGCAACCGGCTGAGTGCCCTCACCGGCGTCCGGCTGCCGGCGACCCTGCTCTTCGACTACCCGACGCCCGTGGAGCTCGTCGGGTACCTCCACACCCTGATCGCGCCCGAGCCGCCCTCCGGCCAGGAGGCTCTCCTGGGTGAGCTCGACAGGCTGGAGAAGGCCTTCGGCGGGCTCGATGTCACGGAGGAGATCCACGAGCAGATCGCGGGCCGCCTGGAGGTGCTCAGGACGAAGTGGGGCGCCCTGCGGGACGCCGCCGTGGGAGCCGGCCGCGACGGGTCCCCGGACGAGCAGGACTTCGACTTCGAGTCCGCCTCCGACGAAGAGGTCTTCGACCTCCTCGACAACGAGCTCGGCCTGTCCTGACACGACGAAGCGGCCCGTACCGGAACTCCCGGTACGGGCCGCTTCGTTTCGGGCCGCTGCCCTGTGGATCGTCGGCGGAGCCGAAAGAGCCCAAGGCAGCGAGTCGGCTCAGAGCGGACGGCGGAAGCCCACCGCCGCGAGTACGCCGCCCACGACGGCGACACCGACGCTGATGAGCAACGCGGGCACCACGGCCCCGGCGCCGGGCAGGTCGAGCGCGAGGGCGCGCGTCGTGTCGATCGCGTACGTCAGCGGGTTGGCCTTCGCGACCGTGCCCAGCCACGTGGGCAGGTCGGCGATCGGGACGTAGGCGCTCGAAGCGAACAGCAGCGGGAAGATCGCGATGACCGCGAGGTTCTGCATGGGCTCCGCCCGCCGCAGCCACGCGGCGGCCGCGATGAACGCCCACCCCAGGGTCCAGGTGATGAAGAGCACCAGCCCGGCCGAGGCGACGAGCTTCCCCGTGCCGCCCTTGGGGGAGTAGCCGAGAACGGTGACGGCCAGCACGATGACGATCACGATCTGCACCGCGGCCCGGACCAGGTTCGACAGGCTGCGGGCGATCAGCAGCGAACTGGGGTGGATGGGTAGGCAGCGCAGCCGGGCGACCATGCCGTTCTTGAGGTCGTCCACCACCCCGATCCCGGACTGGATCGCGGAGTGCACCGCGTTGTCCACCAGGACCGCCGGCATCACGAAGTCGAGATAGCTGATCCCCTTGGGGAAGTGCGGCGGCATGCCCATCCCGCTGAACACCTGGGTCAGCAAGAACAGCAGGATCACGGGCTGGGCCAGACCGAAGACGATCACGCCGGGGTCGGTCACCAGCGCCCGCAGCGACCGGCCGGTGAGTACCCGGACCTGGGTGAGGAACGAAGTGCCGTCCCACGCGACCGCCGGCCCCGGGGTGTCCTCCGGGGCCGGCGGCGTCGAGTCGGGTTTTGCGACGACCTGTTGTGTGGTCATGGAGCCTCCACGATCTGTGCGTTGAGCGATGTACGCGAACGAATCACGAAGCGAATCCGGTGGGCCGCTCGGCCAGGGTGAGGTAGACGTCGTCGAGGGTCGGTTCCCCGAAGGACAGCTCCGTGACCTCGACCCCCGCCCCGTCGAGGGCCCTGATCACGACCGCGGCGTCCTTCGAGGCTTCGATGACGACGACGATCGTGCCGTCCGCGCGCTCCACCATCGGCTCCAGGCCCGCCCGCCGTACGGCCTCGCAGGCCACGACCGGGTCCGCCCCGTCCTCCGGGGTCACCGTCAGGGTGCGCCGGCCCACCTTGGACTTGAGCTCGGCGGCGGTGCCGCTGGCGATCACCGCGCCGGCGGAGAGCACGGCGATGGAGTCCGCGAGCCGGTCCGCCTCCTCGAGGTACTGAGTCGTGAGCAGGACCGTGGTGCCCCCGGCGACGAGGTCTTCCACGATCTCCCACAGGTTCAGCCGGCTCGACGGGTCCAGGCCCGTGGTCGGCTCGTCGAGGAAGACGACGTCCGGGCGACCGACGAGGGAGGCGGCCAGGTCGAGCCGCCGGCGCAGCCCGCCTGAGTACGTGCCCGGCCGGCGCGCCGCGAAGTCCTGGAGGCCGAACAGCTCCAGCAGCTCATCGGCCCTGGCGCGGGCCGACTTGCGGTCCGCGCCCAGCAGCCGGGCCAGCAGGACGAGGTTGTCCCGCCCCGAGAGCTGGGCGTCGACCGAGGCGAACTGGCCCGTCAGCCCCACGCGTTTGCGCACCTCGTGCGGGTCGCGCGAGACGTCGAAACCGGCCACCGCGGCCCGTCCCGAAGTGGGTGGCAGGGCGGCGGTGAGGACATTGACGAGCGTGGTCTTGCCCGCTCCGTTGTGTCCGAGCAAAGCGAGTACGGTGCCCCGGCGCGCGGACACGCTCACCGAGTCCAGTGCGCGCAGGGAACCGAAGACCTTGCTGACGCCGTCCGCCTCGATCATGATGTCTTCGCCCGTCCGGGCGGTAGGTCGAGCGAGCCCGCTCATGGCTGATCTCCCGCAGAAGAGTGTTCCGAGTGCCGCGCGGGGGATTCCGGGCGGCGTGTGCCGTGGATGCCGGGGCCCACAGAGCGGGGGCGCGGGCCCCGGGAAAGGGACCCGCGCCCGCCGTCAGCCCATCGCGTCCATCAGGCGGAACAGGTCGTCGTCACTGGCCGATGTCAGGTCGAGAACGCCGCTGGTGGAACTGCCCGCGCCGCCGCCCCGCCCCGCCGTCACCGCCTTGAGCCGCGCCACCGTCTCCGCGGAGAGCTCCGCACCCGCCGTGAGCAGAGACTCCAGCTCGGCCACGACGGAGTCCATGTCGCGCACCGGGGCGGCCGTGCGCGAGAGCCTGTCGCGTACGAGCCGGACGACGGAGTCCGGTGTGGGGTGGTCGTACACGAGCGTGGCCGGAAGCCGCACGCCCGTGGCCGCGGTGAGCCGGTTGCGCAGCTCGACCGCGCTCACCGAGCTGATGCCCATGTCCCTGAACGCCGCTCTGCCCGCCTCGGCCGATGGCTCCTGCTCGCCGAGCACCGCTGCGGTCTCGGTGAGAACCAAGCCCCGTATGAGTGCGTCCTGTTCGCCTTCGCCGAGGCCGGTCAGCCGGGCGGCGAGCTCCGATGGATCGTCGTCGCCCGGTCCGTCGTCGGTGACGACGGTGAGGGCCGCCGGGTCCGTGGGGGCGGACGCCAGCCAGAACCGCCGTCGCTGGAAGGCGTAGGTCGGCAGGGGAACGGGCCGCGCCCCGGGCAGTACCGCGCGCCAGTCGACGGGAACACCATGGGCGTGCATCCGGGCGACCGCGGTGAGCAGGGCGTGCGGTTCGCTTTCTCCGGCGCGCAGGCTCGGCGAGATGGTGGCACCGTAGCCGGGTTCGGCGGACTCCAGGCACTCGTCGATCATCGGTGTGAGTGCCGGATGCGGGCCCAGCTCCAGGAACCCGGTGACGCGTTCGTCGTGAAGCCGGTCGACTGCGTCCTTGAAGCGCACGGAATCCCGCAGGTGCCGCACCCAGTAGTCCGGATCGTGGGCGTCCTCGGTGGTCATGTGCCTGCCGGTGACGGTCGAGACGACGGGGACGGCCGGAGCGGAATAGGACAGGGTGCGGGCGATCGCGCCGAGCTCCTCCAGCAGGGGCTCCATGAGCGGCGAGTGGGCGGCGCCCCTCACCGCGACCCGCCGGGACTTGTGGCCGGCGGCGTCGAGCCGGTCCGTGAGTGCGGCCAGGGGAGCCTCGGCACCCGAGAGCACGAGGGAGTGCGGCCCGTTCACGGAGGCGATCGACACCGGGTCCGGCAACTCCGCGAGCCACGGAGCGAGGTCGCTCTCCGAGATGCGGACCGCCGCCATCGCCCCGCCGGGCGGCAGCGCGTCCATCAGCCGGCCCCGGGCCGCCGACAGAATGCACGCGTCCTTGAGGTCGAGCCCGCCCGCCACGTGAACGGCGGTGGTCTCGCCGGCCGAGTGCCCCACCAGGCGGTCCGGGGTCACGCCCCAGGATTCGAAAAGCCGGTACAGGGCGACCTGGACGGCGAACAGCGCAGGTTGCGCGTAGGTGGCGTCGTCGAGGAGGACCGCCTCCTCGGAGTCCGGATCCGCCCACATCACCGACATGAGCGAACGGTCCAGCAACGGGTCCATGGCGGCGCACACCTCGCGCAGAGCGGATGCGAACACGGGGAACGCCTCGGCCGCGGCGCGCCCCATGCCGGGCCGCTGGCCGCCCTGCCCGGGGAAGACGATGGCCAGCCTTCCCGGCGGAGAGTCCTCGGTGGTGACCCCGGCGGCCCGCTTGCCGTTCCCGAATCCCGCCGTCGCGGACAGCAGTTCCGCCCGTCCGGAGCCGCTGATGACGACCCGGTGCCTGTGCCGGGCGCGTGTGGTGGCCAGCGAGTAGGCGACGTCCTGCGCGGACAGCCCGAGGTCGGCCTGCACGCGCTCGGCCAACCGTTGTGCCTGAGCACGGAGCGCCGCCCGGCTGCGGGCCGACAGGATCCAGGACGCGGTCGCCCTGCCGCTCGGTTCCGGGACCTCCGCGGTGTCGGTTTCCGCGACGTCCTCGGCCGGCGCTTCCTCCAGGATCACATGGGCGTTGGTGCCGGTGAGCCCGAACGAGGACACGCCGGCCCGGCGCGGCCGTCCGCTCTCCCGCGGCCACGGCCGGGCCTCGGTCAGTACGCGTACCGAGCCGGCGGACCAGTCAACCCGGGACGTCGGCGCGTCCACGTGCAGGGTTTCGGGCAGCAGGCCGTGGTGCATCGCGAGCACCGTCTTAATCACCCCGACGGCTCCGGCGGCGGCCTGCGTGTGCCCGACGTTCGACTTCACCGATCCCAGCCACAGCGGGCGTCCCTCGGGCCGCTCTCTGCCGTACGTGGCGAGCAGGGCCTGGACCTCGACGGGGTCGTCGAGCGGTGTGCCGGTGCCGTGGCCCTCCACGGCGTCGACGTCCCGCGGCGCCAGCCGCGCGTCGGCCAGGGCCTGACGGATGACGCGCTGCTGCGCGGGCCCGCTCGGCGCGGTGAACCCGTCGGAGACGCCGTCCTGGTTCACGGCGGAGCCCCGTACGAGCGCCAGGACGCGGTGCCCGTTGCGCCGGGCGTCGCCGAGCCGCTCCAACAGGAGCAGCCCCGCCCCCTCGGACCATACGGTGCCGTCGGCGCCGTCCGCGTAGGCCCTCGATCGGGAGCCGCGGGACAGAGCGCGCAGCCGGGAGAAGTGCGTGAACGGCGCCGGTGATGCCATGACGGTGACGCCGCCGGCCAGCGCCAGGGAGGACTCGCCCGACCGCAGGGACCGGCACGCCAGGTGCAGGGCGACGAGGGAGGACGAGGAGGCGGTGTCCACCGTCAGCGCGGGGCCCTCCAGCCCGTAGGTGTACGCGATGCGTCCGGAGGCCGCGCTCCCGGCGGTCCCGGTGCCGAGCATGCCCTCCAGCGCGCTCTGCCCGACGGAGGAGTTGGCGGCGTAGTCGCGGTGCGTCGCGCCGGTGAACACGCCGGTGCGGGTTCCCTTCAGGGCCGTCGGTTCGATGCCCGCCTGTTCGAAGGTCTCCCAGGCGACTTCGAGGAGCAGCCGCTGCTGCGGGTCGGTCGCCGTCGCCTCCTGGTCGGACATGCCGAAGAAGCCCGCATCGAAATGGCCGGCGTCGTGCAGGAAGCCGCCTTCGCGCGCGTAGGTGGTGCCGGGGCGGTCGGGGTCGTCGTCGAAGAGCCGGTCGAGGTCCCAGGCGCGGTCGGCGGGGAAGCCGGACATCGCATGGGCCCCGTCGGCGAGCAGGGCCCACAGGGCCTGGGGGGAGTCGGCTCCGCCGGGCAGCCGGCAGGCCATGCCGATGATCGCCACCGGTTCGTCCGGGGCCGGCGCGTCGTGCGCGGCAGGCGGATCAATCGCGTGGTCATCTGTGCTGACGGACACCTTCACTCCCGGTTTTCAAGTGCTTTCATCGGTGGGGGACGCGGTCGGAGGATCACCCGGGTCGGATATCAGTCCTCGTGCACGGTGATCGCCTGGGACGGGCACAGGGCACCCGCGAGCCGGATCGGGGACTCCTTGCCGGCGCCGGGCCCGGCGTCGAGGAGGGTGACCAGCCCGTCCTCGTCCTGGTCGAAGACCTCCGGCGCGGACAGCACGCACTGGCCCGCTCCCACGCAGCGGCCGGGGTCGACGGTGATGCGCATATGGTGTCTCTCTCCTGCGGTCGGGTTCGGGGCCCGCCGGGCGGCCTGCGGCGCGTTCGGCGGGCGGGGCCGGACGGCGTCTACCAGCGGACCGGCAGTTCGTGCAGACCGTGCACCACGCCGTCATGCTTGTAGGGCAGCCCTTCGGCGGGTACGGCGAGTTCGAGGGTGGGGATGCGCTCGAAGAGCTTCCGGTAGGCGATCTCCATCTCGACCCGCACCAGGTTCTGCCCCAGGCACTGGTGCACGCCGTAGCCGAAGGCCACGTGGTGCCGGGCGGGCCTGGAGGGGTCGAACATGTGGGGGCACGCGAAACTGGTCTCGTCGTGGTTGGCCGCGGCCACCAGGGGCACGATGCCCTCGCCCGCCCTGACGAGCTGCCCGGAGATCTCCACGTCCTCGACCGCCACCCGCAGGGACACCAGGTCGGCGACCGAGTGGAAGCGCAGCGTCTCCTCCACGGCCCGGTCGTCACCGATCCACTGAGGGTTCGTCAGGAGTGTGAGGACGCCCAGCGCTATGTTGTTGGCTGTCGTCTCGTGGCCGGCGATGAGCAGGAGCATCAGCACGCCCGACAGCTCGTGCGGGGCGATCGAACCGGTGGCCAGCAGCCGGCTGACGAGGTCGTCGCCGGGCCACTTCCCTTTGATCTCGACCAGCCGGCCGATGTAGCGCAGCAGATCCTTGGCAGCGGCCTGCCGCTGCTGGTCGGTCGACGCCCGGATGGCGACCAGGGTGCGCGTCCTGGACTCGAAGAACTCGCGGTCGGTCGGCGGCACGCCGAGCAGCGCAGAGATCACCAGGGACGGGATGGGCAGCGCGAAGTCGGCGACGAGGTCGGCGGAATCACCGGCGGCCAGCATGGCGTCCAGACGCGCCTCCACCGTGAGCTCGATCGCCGGCCGCATCTCCCGCACGCGCCGGACGGTGAACTCCGGGATGAGCGCCCGGCGGAACCGGTCGTGCTCCGGGGAGTCCAGCCCCACGAACCAGCCCGGGATCTGCGCCTGCTTGGGCACCCCCAGGCTCTCGCCGACGTTCGGGAAGCCCTGGTGATCGGGGTTGGAGCTGATCTTCGGGTGGGTCAGTACAGCGCGTACGTCCTCGTGCCGGGTGACCAGCCAGACCCGTTCGCCGTTGGGCAGCCGCGAGGGGACCAGCCCCTCCCGCCCGCGGTAGTCGGCGTAACCGGGTGGTGGGAAGGGCACGCCGGGGCTGCGCAGCGGGAAGTCGACCACCCGTGGTGCGGATTGCGTCATGTGCGGAAAATCCCCTCTCGGACGGGCCGGTCAGCCGACGCCGTAGAACGCGCGGACCCTGCCGATCACGAAGTCCTGGTCGGCGGCGGTCAGCCCGGTGTGGGTGGGCAGGTACAGCCCGTCCTCGGCGAAGTCGTTCGCCTTGAGCGAGGGCCAGTCGGGGTGGAGGTACATGGGCTGCCGGCTCATCGGCTTGAAGAAGAGCCGGGTCTCGATGGACTGGTCGGCCAGGTACGCCCGCAGCTCCTCACGGCGCTCGGCCCGCAGGTCGTACATCCACAGCACGTCCCGGGGCGGCATCAGCGTGATGCCGGGGACGTCGGCGAGGCCCTCGTCGTAGCGCTTCTCGATCGTGCGGCGCGCCGCGAGGATCTCGTCCAGCCGCTCGACCTGGCCCAGGGCGACGGCGGCCTGCATGGCGGTCATCCGGTAGTTGTAAGCGACCTTCTTGTGCAGGAAGTTGTGTTCCTTGGTGAAGGCCATGGCGCGCAGGTGCTCCAGCTGTCCGGCCAGCCTGGGGTCGTCGGTGAGGCAGATACCCCCTTCGCCCGAGGTGATGATCTTGTTGGCGAAGAGCGAGTAACAGGCGATGTCCGCGACCGGGCGGACGCCGTGGGCCTCGGCGCAGTCCTCCACCACGCGCAGGTTGTACTGGTACGCGATGTCCATGATCGCGTCCATGTCGCAGCGCCGGCCGTAGATGTGGACGGGCATGATCGCCTTGGTCCGTGCGGTGATCTTCTCCTCGATGCGGGTGACGTCGATGTTCAGATCGTCCGCGCAGTCGACGAACACGGGCGTCGCGCCGGTGTAGGTGACCGCCCACGCGCAGGCGATCATGGTGAACTCGGGGACGATCACCTCGTCCCCCGGGCCGATGCCCAGGGCCCGCAGGGCCAGGGTGAGGGCGGCCGTTCCGGAGGAACAGGCGACACCGTGCGCGACCGCGTTGTAGTCCGCGAAGGCGCGCTCGAAGCGCTGGATCATCGGCCCCTGGGACGATATCCAGCCGTCCTCGACGGTGGAGGTGACGTATTCGAGCTCTCTGCCGTCCAGGGCGGGCCTCGATACCGGGTACGTGAACGACATCGTCGGTTCCTTCCTCCTTGTGTGCGGCGGGTGTGCGTGTGCGCTCATGCCAGGGCCGGGAGCCCGAGAATCCGGGCGGCCGCGGCCTCCCGGCCGCCCGCCGCGCGCTGCAGTGCCCCGAGCCGCTCCGCGTTCTCGCGGAAGGAGGGGGTGCCCAGCACGCGCTCGATCTTGTCGACGACGTCGCCGGGATGGATGGTCTGCGGCCGGTCCAGGGTCAGGCTGATGCCGAAGTCCCGGCCGCGGACGGCCTGGTCGAAGCAGTCCACCCACAGGGGGCGCACCACGAGCGGCTTGCCGAAGTACACCCCTTCGTTGAAGCCGTTGCCGCCGCCGTGCGTGAAGAACACCTTCACGTTCGGATGGGCCAGGACATCGAGCTGCGAGGGGACCCAGCTCTCGATGCGCAGGTTGGCCGGCAGCGCCTCCTCGGGCGGCAGCAGCCGCTGCTGTTCCCTGGACAGCTTCCACAGCACCTGGTGCCGGCCCACGAGCCGGCGGGCGACCTCCACGATGGAGGCGACCTCCGTGCGGGTCAGCCGGGTGATGGTGCCGAGCCCTATGTAGACGACGGACGACTGTGCTTCCAGCCACCCCGAGAGGTCCACGTCGTGCGGGGCCTCGGGCAGCGGCGGCACCATCGCGCCGACCAGCCGCATCTTCTCGGGGATGTCGAAGGGGTAGTCCAGTTCCGCGATCGAGTTGCACAGGATCAGCTCGGCCTGTTCGATCCTCGCCATGAGGGTGAGCGTCGGGAGGCCGAGCGACTTGCGCCGCCGGTGGTCCGCCAGGAGGGTGCTGCTCATCTTGGGCGTGCAGAACATCGTGACGCCCCGTATTTTGAACAGCTCGTTGCTGACGCGCTGGGCGAGGCTCATCCTGCCCGGCAGCCCGGTGTGCGGGACGGGGAAGCCCCTCGGGGTGTAGCTCTTGCCGAAGGGGGTGAAGGCCGTCAGCACATTGCTCGGCAGGAACGGCACGCTCAGCACGTAGGGGATCCCCCGGGCGACGGCCAGGTCGATCGCGAAGCCGCTGATGCAGTCGATGACCATCAGCGCCGGCTGCACCTCGTCGACGACGGCCGCGAGCCGACGGTACTTCACGTCCTGCAGACCGGGTTTGAAGGACTGCTTGATGACCGCGCGGTGAGCCTTGAAGCGCGAGCTCTGGGTGACCTCGCGGTAGACCTCGTCGCTCCAAGTGACCGCCGACAGCTCGGGGATGACATCGCCCAAGGAGGCGAACTCCACCGCGGAGCGCTCCGCGATCCGCTTCACAGCGTCGCGCCGTGGCTCGTCGGTGGCGAACCAGAGGTCCTCCACTCCCTGGCGGGAGAGCTCGCCCGCCAGGACGAGCAGCGGGTTGAGCAGGCCACTCTCCGGAAGACTGACGAAGAGGATCGGCCGTCGGGCGGAGTCCATGGGTTCCCTTTCAGGGGTGGCGGGGGCTCGTCCAGCACACCCCCGTGCGGGTCGGCTGGCCGTACTCACCTTTGATCTCACGCCGGTTGCCGGGAAACCCCTAGACTCCGCCGCCCGCGGCCCGGTCTTCGTTTCCCGGCGGCCCGCGCGGCCGGTGCCGTGTCCCCCGGTAACGGCCGGTCCGGAGTTCCCGGGCGTTACCGGGGGACACCCGACGCGTTTTTGTCGAGAACGCCGCAACCCGGAGCGGCGCGTACTCGTCCGCGTATTCCGGCGGTGAATTTAATGCGGCAGTGATGTGTTCTTCATTCGCCACGTCACACGGCCCGGAGCCCATTGCCGCGCTCCTCCCCGCAAACCCCGCATGCCGCCGGACGGTAATCGCCTCTGTGCGGAGAGTGAAAACCCGGCCCGGCTGTGGCGCAAAAGGGTGACTATTGGCGGGAATTCAGCCGTACAGGGCCACCGAAGTGGCGGATCGCGACCGAACCTTTTCCGGTCGAGCCGCAGGTTTAAGCGACTTGGCAATGGCGGTCGTTGCTCCCCGCACCAGTGGCTAACTAGCCTTCGATTAATCCCACCGGCACATGAAGTTTCATGAAGGGGATCCACCCTTGCTGAATACAGTCCCCACACTCATTGATTCGGCCCGGTTCGAGGCGGACGGCGACTCGTCGGACCGGGAGGGCAGCGCGGACGTCCGCCAGCGGCCCGACCAGGCCGGCATGTGCCTGGCGGGGCTCGACGCGGCCCTGACCATCCAGCAGGCGAACCAGGAGTTCTTCCGCCAGTTCAACGGCTCCTCGGAGGAACTGTGCGGCCGCAGTATCCGCGACGTGGTGCACCCGAGTGTCCAGCAGCCGCTGTTGCGCCAGTTCTCCCACCTGCTCGAAGGCAAGCGCCAGCGTTTCGACACCCCCGTCATCGCCGTGCGCCCCGGCGAGGGGTCCGCTTTCACCGTTCCCCTCACCGCGGTCGCGGTGCGCGGCGGACTGCCCGGCACCAACGCGATCCTCGTCATGATGCCCACGGCCGGGAACGCCGAGGGGACGCCTGTGGTCACCAACCGGAAGAAGGTGCTGTCCGCCATGGATGCCCGCATCCTGGAAGGCATCGCCGCCGGCATTTCCACCGTCCCCCTGGCCTCACGCCTCTACCTGAGCCCGCACGGCATCGAATACCACGTGACCTGTCTGCTGCGGAAGTTGAAGGTGCCCAACCGTGCCGCGCTCGTCTCCCGCGCCTACTCCATGGGTGTGCTCCGGGTCGGCACCTGGCCCCCTGAGGTCGTGGAGGACTTCGTGAAGCGTGAAGGGAAGGCTTCGTGAAGTGAGGAGGTGCGAGGGCCGGGTACGGACGTCCCCCGCTCCCGACGGCACCAATCCGGCCAAATCTCCCCGCTCTGACTCAAAGCCCTGTGGAATTGTCCAGTTCCTCTCCTTAGTGTCATGCCGACTGGATCATGCAGGCCGATTCCCCCGGGGACCGGCCGCCGGTGCGCCAATCGTCAACGAGGCCGCGGCCGGCTACGTGAAAGGAACGCCGTGGCGGCCAGCACCGAGACACGTCATGAGTCGTCCCAGGACCTCGTCGGCCGCTCCGCCGAACTGAACAGTGTGCTGCGGCGGGCCGCCACGGCCCGGGCGGGAACCGCGCAGGCCGTACTCGTCCAGGGCCCCGCCGGAATCGGCCGGAGCAGCCTGCTGGCCGCCGCCGTCACCCGCCTGCGGGCCGACGGCTTCACCGTACGCACCATCGGCGGCGGGGCCGCCCCCGGCCGGCTCCCCGACCTGCCCGCCCTTCCCTGCGGGCCCGTGCCGACGGAACCCGAGAGACCGTCACCCGCAACGCCCGACCCCTACGCGGAGCGCCGCCGGCTGCACGGCCGCATCCTCCGCCTGCTGGCCGACGGCCCGCTGGCCCTCATCCTCGACGATGCCCAGGGATACGACGAAAAGCTCCTGCACCGCCTGGACTTCGTCCTGCGAAGAGTCGCCGCGCACCCCCTCTTCGTGCTCCTCGCCCAGCGCACGGAGAGCGACGGCCCCGGCAACGCCGTCCTGGCCGAACTGCTGGCCCAGGACCGGTGCACACTGCTGGAGCTGGGGCCGATGAGCGAGCCCGGCACCGGCCGGATGATCGACCGGGCGCTCGGCGGGCCCGTGGACCCGCACTTCGCCCGGCGCTGCGCGCAGATCTGCGGCGGCAACCCCCTGCTGCTCGGGCGGCTGCTCGCCGGGCTGCGCACGGCCGGGATCCGCCCCGACCGCGGCAGCCTGCGCCGGCTGCACACGGTCCACGGCGGCGTACTCGCCTCGCTGATCCCGGACGTCCTGGCCCTCCAGCCCCCTTCCGTACGGCAGGTGGCCACCGCCCTGGCCGTCCTCGGCCAGGCCGAACCCGACCTGCTGAGCGTGTTGGCGGGCGTCTCCGGCCGGCGCGCGGAGGCCGCCCTGGGCGTGCTGCGCCGGTTCGAGGCCGTCGTCCCCGGAGGACGCGGGCCCGCCATGCGCGACCCCCTCCGCGAGGCCGTCCTCACCGGCATGCGGGCCGACGCCCTGCAGGAGCTGCGGGCCCGGGCCGCCCGGCTGCTCAACGACGCCGGCCGGCCGGTCGGCGACATCGTCGGCCAGCTCCTCCACCTGGAACGCATCGACGAACCCTGGATGCTCGCCGTGCTCCGCGACGCCATCGCCGAAGCACCTGGCGACGCCGCCACCGGGGACATTCTCGGCTGCCTGCGGCGCGCTTTGACGGCACGCCGGACGGCGGCCGAACGCAGGGACATCCACCGGGAGCTGGTGAGGGCCTACGCCCCGACGGATCCGGCCGCCGCGCTGGAGCACCTGCACGAGGCCCTGGCCGCCGCCACGGACGCCCGGGAGAGGGCCGCCATCGCCATGGGCTACGGCCTCTCGGCCGTCGGAACCCACCAGGCGGCCGACGCCGTGCGCACCCTCGGGCGCGTCCTGGACGACCTCGACGCCGACCTGGGCCCCGACCCCGGGCCCGCCGACCGCGAACTCCGCACCACCGTCGCCTCGGCACTCCTGGTCACTGCCGTCAACGACAAGACGGCCATGTACCGGGCTCGCGAACGGGCCCGCACCTGGACACCGCCGCGTGGCGACAGCCCCGCCGAGCGCCAGTTGCTGGCCGCCATGAGCACCATGGCGAGCCTGGACGGCAGGTCGGCCGAGGAAGCGGCCGCACTCGCCCGCACGGCCCTGCGGGTCGAGGAGGCCACCGGCTCCGGCTGGTGGATCGTCGGCTGCTCCACCGTCCTCGCCCACGCGGACGCCGCCGACGAGGCACTGGCCGCCCTGGAGCGCTTCTGCGCCGGCGGCTCCGCCCGCCACGGCGGATGGGTACAGGTATGGGCGCGGTCCGTCCGGTCCCTCACCCTCCACGACACCGGCGACATCAGCGGCGCCCTGTACCACGGGCGGGCCGCGGTCGCGCTCGCCGAGCAGGCCTGGCCGGGCGACCCCGCGCCCACGCCCCGGCTCGCCCTGAGCGGTTCCCTGCTCTCCGCGGGCCACACCGCCGAGGCATGCCAGGTACTGGACGAGGTCGTGCGCACCGACGCCGTGCTCGAACGCCGCATCTTTGATTGGCACCACTACCTCTACACCCGGGGCCGGGCCCTGCGCGAACAAGGCGACCTGGAAGGCGCCCTGGCGGCGTGGCAGCGGTGCGGACGCAGCCTGGAGGAAGCCGACGTGGCCAACCCGGTCATGGCCCCCTGGTGGCTGCCCGCCATCACCACCCTCGTCCGCCTCGGCCGGCCCGCCGAGGCCGCCGCGGTCGTCGAGCGGATCCAGCCGGCCGTACGGCGCTGGGGCACCCCCCGGGCCCTCGGCCAGGGCCTGCTCGCCGCCGCCTGCGTCGCCGAGGGCCGCGCCCGGCTGCGGCTGCTCGGCGACGCCGTGGACACCCTGGCTTCCTCCCCGGCCCGTCTGGAACTCGCCAAGGCCGAATTCCAGCTCGGCCACGAACTGCTGCGCCACGGCGACGCCGACGGCGCCCGCCGCCACCTGCGCCTCGTCATCGAAAGAGCCACGCACAGCGGGTACCACCTGCTCGCCGCCACCGCCCGCCGGCTGCTGGTCAGCGCGGGCGGGCGGATGCCGCAGCTCGCCGCCAACCCGCTCGACTCCCTCACCGACAGCGAGCGCCGCGTGGCCGCCCTGGCCCGGAACGGAGCGAGCAACAAAGAGATCGCCGCGACGTTGTTCATCACCACCCGCACCGTGGAGATGCACCTGACCAACGTCTACCGCAAACTCGACGTACGCGGCCGCGCCGAGCTGCCCGGCGGCCTCCGCCCCGCCGACCTGCTGGCTGCGGGCCGATGACCGGGACGACCGACACGACCCCGCCCCCCACCGGCCGGCCGTCCGGCGGCGGCCCCGACGGCCCCGGTGATTTCTCGCCGCTCACCGGCCGCGAGGAAGAAGAGGCCCTGCTCCACGCCGCGCTTCTGCGGCTGAGCCAGGGGCGGCCCGCGCTCGCCGAGGTGCACGGCCCGCCCGGCATCGGCCGCAGCGCCCTGCTGGACCGCGCGGTCGTCCTGGCCGGACGGGCCGGCGTCCGGGCCGTTGCCGCCCAGGCGTGCCCGGAGGAAGCCGACGTGCCCTACGGCCTCGCCGGGCAACTGCGCGGCGCCCTGGCGCGCGGCGGCCACGCCACGGCACCGCCACCCCGGCCGGGCGTACGGCACGATGAACGGGCCGCCCTCTGCACCGAGTTCCTCGCCGCCGCCCGCACCGAGCCGCTGCTCCTCGTCATCGACGACGTCCAGTGGGCCGACCCGGCGTCGCTGCGCTGGCTGCAGAGCCTCGCCCGCCGCCTCGCGGGCACCTGCCTGATGCTGCTCACCGCCCGCAGCGACGCCTCACCCGCCGGCCCCGACGACCGCATCGACCCCTGCCCGCTGGACGGCGACCGGACCGTCGACCGGCACATCCTTCCCCTCGGCCCCTTGCCGGACCCGGCCGTCGGCCGACTCCTCGACCGGGCCTGGCACACCCCCGCCGACCCCGCGTTCCAGGAGGCGGCGATACGCGCCGTCGACGGAAACCCCGCGCTGCTGCGCGCGGTCGTCAGCCGGTTCGCACGCCACGACTGGCAGCCGACCGCCGAACACCTCCACCGACTCGCCGACTGCGCCGCGGAGTCCGTCGAGCAGCGCACCCGGTACCTCCTCGCGGAGCTGTCCGAGGAACTCCGCGACGTCCTGCGCGTCGTCGCGGCCGCCGGGCCCGACTGCACCCACTCCATGATCACCGCGCTCGCCGGGGCACGCGCCACGCACGCCCTCGCCCAGCTCTCCGGCACCGGCCTGCTGGTCCCCGGCGACCGGCCCGCCTTCCGGCACCCGGCGGCGGCCGGGGCCGTCCTGGCCGGCCTGAGCGTCCGGAGCCGCGAGGACCTCCACAGCCGCGCCGCCGCGTGGGCGTACCGGACCGCCGCCCCCGACAGCGCGGTGGCCCGTATGCTGCTGAATGCGCGGCCCGGCGAAGCCGACTGGGCCGCCGGACTCCTGCGCGGCGAGGCGGCCCGCCACCGCGCCGCCGGCCGGCCGGCCGAAGCCGCCCGGCTGCTCCGGCGCGCCCTGCTCGAACCGGCGCCGCCCGACCGGCGCGCCGACCTGCTGACCGAACTCACGGCCGTCCTCCCGCCCTCCGACCTCGAAGCGGCCGGCCGGCACCTGCGCCAGGCCCTGCTCGCGTCCGCCGGCGCCACCGCCGGCCCCGCCTCCGTCCGCATCGCCGAACTCCTCGTGGCCCACGGCGACACGGCCGCCGCTCAGCCGATGATCGCCTGGGCCGCCGGGCGTGCCGCACCGGACGGCGACGACGCGAGCGCCCTGCGCGCCCTGTACTGGCTCGCCGAACAGAGTGAACCGGAAGCCGCCCACGAGCCGGACCGCGCCGCGGTTCCGCCGCTGCCCCTGTGGCCCGCCGGACCCGCGGAAGCCGCCGCCGCGGCCTGGCGCACCGCCCTGCGCGGCCAGGACATCGGCCGCGCCCGCCGGCTGGCCCGTACCGCCCTCGCCCCGGACGCCCGCCGTGGCACGCCGCTCCTCCTCCGGGTGGTGGCCTGCCACGCGCTGGTGCTCAGCGGCGACCACGACGAAGCCCGTACCGCCCTCGACACCGTGGTGGTGGAGGCCCGCTACGCGAACGTGCGGCCGGTGGCCGGCCTGGCCCTGCTCGTCAGCGGTCTCGCCGAACTGGGCAGGGGACGGCCCGAGGCCGCCTCGGACGCGCTGGACCGGGCCCGGGAGACCATGTCCGGCCACCACGGGCCCCCGTTCCCCACTCCGGGGCTGACCGCCCTCGAGGCCCTGCTGCGGCTGGAACGGGGCGAGCCGGACGAGGCCGAACGGCTGCTCGCCCTGACCGGCCCGCACGGCACCGGGGCCGGACTGACCGGCGCCCTCCTGTGCTACGCCCGCGGCCGGACCCACCTGGCGCGCGACCGCCGGGAACAGGCCCTGGCAGATCTGCTGGAGTGTGGCCGCAGGCTGCTCGCCCGGCAGGCGACCAACCCCGCCCTCCTGCCCTGGCGCCCGGCCGCCGCCTCGGCCTGCGTCTCGCCCGCCGACCCCGTGGCCACCGCCCTGCTCGCCGAAGAACAGCACCTCATGCGCGCCTGGGGCGCCCGCGACACCCCGGTGGACGGCGAACGGCACCCCGGCCCCGCCGCCCCACCCGACCGCCGCACCGCCCACCCCCGGGCCCGCGACGACCGGCCGCTCACCACCACGTCGGCGCCCCGGCGGCAACTGACCGCCGCCGAAAGACGGGTGGCCGTACTGGCCGCCGACGGCCTGCCCAACCGGGCCATCGCAGCCGAGCTGTTCGTCACCCCACGCGCCGTCGAACTGCACCTGACCAAGACCTACCGCAAGCTGGGCATCCAGGGCCGGCCCGAACTGGCCGCCGCGCTGGGGCACCGACCGAAAGCGAGACCATGACACCCCTTCGCGGCCGGCAACGCGAACTCGACTTGATCACCGCTGCGATGGAGTCCGCCCACCGGGGCGACGGCCGCCTGCTGGCCCTGGCCGGCGGCATCGGCAGCGGGAAGACCGCCCTGCTGCGACGGCTGCCCGCGCTCGCCGGACCGCGCGGCCTGCGCGCCCTGACCACCGGCTGCGCGGCACGGGAACAGGACTTCCCCCTGGGCGTCGTGAGCCGGCTCCTCGACCCGCTTCCCGGCTGCCGGTCCCTCGACCTTGACCTCGACCCCGGCCCGGACCGGTCCGCCGAGCTCCTCTCCCACGTCGTCGAGTACAGCGCGAACAAGCCCCTGCTGATCCTCGTGGACGACCTCCAGTGGGCCGACCCCGCCTCCCTGCGCTGGCTCGGCGGGCTCGCCGGACGGCTGCCGGGCCTGCGCGTCACCGTGGTCGTCAGCGTGCGGGAGGGCGAGCCGGGCGCGGACGCGCCACCCGTACAGGCACTCATCGAACGCGCCTCCTGCTGCCTCTGGCTGGCCCCGCTGTCGGTGAAAGCCGTCGCCGCCCTCGTCGCCGACCACCTGGGCCGCCCGGGCCGCCCCGCACAGATCGCCGCCCATCACGAGGCGTCGGGCGGCAACCCCCTCTTCCTCACCGCGGCCCTGGCCGACCTCACCCCGGACGGGCCGCGGGCCGGGCATGCCCCGGAACCCCGGCACGTCGCCCTGCGCGAGCGCCTCGCCGTCGCCCTGCGCTCCCAGCCCGAACCGGTACGCCGCCTCGCCCGGGCACTGGCGGTCCTCGACGAGGAAACCGGACTCGAACTGGCCGGCCGCCTCGCGGAACTGGACACCGCGGGCAGCGAGGAGGCCGCCCGCTGCCTGCGCCGCCTCGGCCTGCTGACCGACGGCCCCGCGCCCCGCCTCGTCCACCCCTCCGTACGGGAAGCCGCCGAGGAGTCGATGACACTCGCCGAACACGAGGACATCCACCTGCGCGCCGCCCAACTGCTCTACAGCGACGGCCACCCGGCCGAACGCGCCGCCGCCCAGCTCCTCGCCGTCACCTCGGGCACCAACGGCTGGACCGTCGAGGTGCTGCGGTCCGCCGCGACCGCCGCACGGCGGCGCGGAGCCCCCGCGCAAGCCGCCTGCTACCTGCGCCGCGCCCTGCTCAGCAGTTCCTCGTCCGGTGCCGACCGGGCGGCCCTGCTGCTCGACCTGGCCGCATCGGAGCGCGACGTCGACCCGCAGGCCGCCCTGCGCCTCCTCTCCCAGGCGCTCCTCCTGCTCCCCACACCCACGGGGCGCGCGCTCGCCGCCGCCCGTACCGCGCCCTCCCTGCTCGGCGGCTGCCCCTCGCCGGTCATCGACACCATCGCCAAGGCAGCCGCCGAACTGGGCGACCCGGACGGGCTCACCGGCGTCGAACGCCAGGCCGCCCTGCGGCTGGAGGCCCGGCTGCGCCATGTCGCTGTGGCCGGGCCCGGCGAAATCGCCCGCTGCGCCGAGCGGTTACGGGCTCTCGGCGGTACGCCCCCGATGGGCACCGCCGCAGAACGCGAATTGGCCGCCGTGCTCCTGTACGGCGCCACCGTCACCCAGCGGATGTCCGCCGCGGAGGCCGCCGTCCAGGCCAACCGCGTCCTCCAGCACGAACCCGCGGCCCCCGACCACGTCCATACCGGGCTGACCCTCCTGTGCGCGGTACTGACGGCCGCGGAGTCGCTGGAAACCATCGGCCCCTGGCTGACGACCGCACGGGAACGTGCCCGCCGGGACGCGACTCCCGTCCCCCGGGCGACGATCGCCGTCGAGCTCGCCCACACCCTGCTGGCCCGGGGACGGCTGCAGGACGCCAGGACCCACACCGAGGAGGCCCTCGCCCTCGGCGTGACCGAGTGGGCCACGCTGCCCTCCCTGACCGCCGTCGTCACGGTCGCCCTCCACAGCCGGGACGCCGGACTGACCCGGCGCCTGCTCGCCCACCGGCACGAGACCGGCGACCACGACTTCCGGCCCTCCCCCCTCCAGCTCCTCAGGGGATCCGTCGCGGCGGCCAAGGGAGACCCGGCCACGGCCCTGGAGTACGTCCTCGACTGGGGCCGCTCGGCGGAACGCGCCGAGTGGCGCAACCCCGCCCTCGCCCCCTGGCGCGCCTGGGCGGCCGGGCTCCAGCACCGGCTGGGCCGGCTCCAGCCGGCCCACGACCTCGCCGACGAGGAGTACGAACGGTCCGTGGCCTGGGGCACCCCCACCGCCATCGGCCGCGCCCAGCGGGTCCGGGGCGCGATCACGGCGGGGGAGCGGGGCATCGAGCTGCTCCGTGAGTCCGCCGACACCCTGGAGCGGTCCGTGAACACCATGGAAACGGCGCGGACCGACCTGCTCCTCGGCCGGCGGCTGCTGGCCGCGGGCCGATTCGCCGAGGGCGAGGTCCGGCTGCGCCGGGCCCGCGACCGGGCCCTGTCCTGCGGTGTGCCGTGGATCGCCGAGCAGGCGTGCCGGGAACTCGCCGACCCGGCCGGTTCCCGGAACCCGGTGGCGGTGGCGGCGCTCACCCGGGCCGAACGCAGGGTCGCCGGGCTCGCCGCCCACGGCACACCCAACAAAGAGATCGCGGAGCGGCTCGAAGTGAGCTCCCGAGCCGTGGAGAAGCACCTCACCAGCGCCTACCGCAAGCTCCACGTCGCCGGACGGTCCGAACTGGCCGTGCTGGCACCACTGCTGCCCGGGCCGGAGGGCGACTGAGCGGTACGGTACGGGCCGCCCCCTCCGTACCGAACCGAACCGAAGCCCGCGGAACCGCGGGCGACCGAACCCCCGGGCCCGGTGACCACAGGGTTAGTCCGGCCCGGCCCGGATCGCGTTGACATGCCTCACACGGTGTCCATAGCGTCCATTCCGGACCGGATCATGGCGAGAAACCTCCCCGGCTGTGTTATTCCGCCGACTCTCGGATCCGCCTTCCTCTCCCCGAAAGTTCAGGAGACACAGCGTGTCAGCACACCAGCATCTGTCACGTCGCCGCATGCTCGGCCTGGCGGCCCTGGGCGCCGCGGCGCTCGCCGGCCAGAGCACGATCACCGCCGCCCCCCGGGCGGGGCGGGGGGCCGCCCGCGCCCGGGGCGCGCCGGCGGTGGCCGCGCGGCTCCTGGGGAGGTTCGAGGAAGCGGTGTGTAGGGTGCGGGG
>NZ_JBEYZW010000108.1:0-22515 GCF_040646215.1 Streptomyces sp. NPDC046215
CCAGAGGACCATCATCGCCAGGTACTGCGGATAGGTGAGGGAGAGGTCCTTGAGGGCACTGCGGTAGACGCCGCCGAAGGCCCGCGCATGCGCCCCGGACGGCCGGTTCGTGGAGGCTGAGGCGGCTCGCTACGCCTTGCGGAGGCGGAACGTGAGCCCGAGGCCCTCGTCCTCGAACGGCTCGCCGAACGTTTCGTCACCCTCGCCCGGGGCGAAGTCCGTCGCCAGCACCTCGTCGGCGATGAGGGCGGAGTGCTCGCCCAGCGCCGTCGTGGTCTCCGCCTCGGTCGCCTGCCAGCGCAGGGCGATCCGGTC
Organism: Streptomyces sp. NPDC046215; assembly: GCF_040646215.1. Classification (NCBI taxonomy): domain Bacteria; kingdom Bacillati; phylum Actinomycetota; class Actinomycetes; order Kitasatosporales; family Streptomycetaceae; genus Streptomyces; species Streptomyces sp. NPDC046215. The sequence continues at coordinate 316 of NZ_JBEYZW010000108.1, forward strand.
GGCGACGTCGAGGCCGCTGTTCTTGCGGGCCTCCTGGATCAGCCGGATCGCGTCCCGGGCGAGGCCCGCCCGGCGCAGTTCCTGGGTGATCTCCAGGTCGAGGGCCACCGTGGCACCGGAGTCGGAGGCCACCGACCAGCCCTCGCGCGGGGTCTCGGTGATGATGACCTCGTCCGGGGCGAGCGTGACGGTCTCCCCGTCGACGACCACCGAGGCCGTGCCCTCGCGCAGGGCGAGCGACAGCGCGGCGGCGTCCGCCTCGGCGACGGCCTTGGCCACCGCCTGGACGCCCTTGCCGAACCGCTTGCCCAGGGCGCGGAAGTTGGCCTTGGCCGTGGTGTCGACCAGCGAACCGCCGACCTCGCTCAGCGAGGCCAGGGAGGAGACGTTCAGCTCCTCGGTGATCTGCGCCCGCAGCTCCGCGCCCAGCGACTCGAAGCCGGCGGCCGCGACCAGCGCACGGGACAGCGGCTGACGGGTCTTGACGCCCGACTCGGCGCGCGTGGCGCGGCCGAGCTCGACAAGGCGCCGCACGAGCAGCATCTGCTGGGACAGCGTCGGGTCGATGAGGGCGGCGTCCGCCTTCGGCCAGGTGGAGAGGTGGACCGACGCCGGGGCCTCGGGGTCGACGGGCACGATCAGGTCCTGCCACACCCGCTCGGTGATGAAGGGCACCAGCGGGGCCATCAGCCGGGTGACCGTCTCGACGACCTCGTGCAGGGTGCGCAGCGCGGCCGCGTCACCCTGCCAGAACCGGCGGCGCGAGCGCCGCACGTACCAGTTGGACAGGTCGTCCACGAAGGAGGACAGGAGCTTGCCGGCGCGCTGGGTGTCGTACGCCTCCAGCGCCTGGGTGACCTGGTCGGTCAGGGTGTTCAGCTCGCCCAGCAGCCAGCGGTCGATCAGCGGCCGGTCGGCCGGGGCCGGGTCGGACGCGGAGGGCGCCCACTGCGACGTCCGGGCGTACAGGGCCTGGAAGGCGACCGTGTTCCAGTAGGTGAGGAGCGTCTTGCGGACGACCTCCTGGATCGTGCCGTGGCCCACGCGGCGCGCGGCCCACGGGGAGCCGCCGGCCGCCATGAACCAGCGGACGGCGTCGGCGCCGTGCTGGTCCATCAGCGGGATGGGCTGGAGGATGTTGCCCAGGTGCTTGGACATCTTCCGGCCGTCCTCGGCGAGGATGTGGCCCAGGCAGACGACGTTCTCGTAGCTCGACTTGTCGAAGACAAGGGTGCCGACCGCCATCAGGGTGTAGAACCAGCCGCGGGTCTGGTCGATGGCCTCCGAGATGAACTGCGCCGGGTAGCGCTTCTCGAAGAGCTCCTTGTTCTTGTACGGGTAGCCCCACTGCGCGAACGGCATGGAACCCGAGTCGTACCAGGCGTCGATGACCTCGGGCACCCGGACGGCGGTGTGCGCGCAGCCGTCGGCGGAGCAGGTGAAGGTGACGTCGTCGATGTACGGGCGGTGCGGGTCCAGCGCGCTCTGGTCGGTGCCGGTGAGCTCGCTCAGCTCGGCGAGCGAGCCGACGCAGGTGAGGTGGTCGTCCTCGCAGCGCCAGATGGGCAGCGGGGTGCCCCAGTAGCGGTTGCGGGAGAGCGCCCAGTCGATGTTGTTGTTCAGCCAGTCGCCGAAGCGGCCGTGCTTGACCGACTCGGGGAACCAGTTGGTCTGCTCGTTCTCCTGGAGCAGCCGGTCCTTCACCGCGGTGGTGCGGATGTACCAGGACGGCTGCGCGTAGTAGAGGAGCGCGGTGTGGCAGCGCCAGCAGTGCGGGTAGCTGTGCTCGTAGGCCACGTGCTGGAAGAGCAGGCCGCGCTCGGAGAGGTCCGCGACGAGCTTCTCGTCGGCCTTCTTGAAGAACTCGCCGCCGACGAGGCGGAGGCCCTCCTCGAAGGTACCGTCGGGGCGCACCGGGTTCACGACCGGCAGGCCGTAGGCGCGGCAGGTCTTGAGGTCGTCCTCACCGAAGGCGGGGGCCTGGTGGACGAGGCCGGTGCCGTCCTCGGTCGTCACGTACTCGGCGTTGACGACGAAGTTGGCGCCCTCCAGCTCGACGAGGTCGAACGGGCGGCGGTAGGCCCAGCGCTCCATCTCGCGGCCGGTGAAGGACTGGCCGGTGGCGGTCCAGCCCTCGCCGAGGGCCTTCTCCAGCAGCGGCTCGGCGACGACCAGCTTCTCGTTGCCGTCGGTGGCCACGACGTAGGTGACGTCCGGGTGCGCGGCGGCGGCGGTGTTGGACACCAGCGTCCACGGTGTGGTCGTCCACACCAGCAGCGCCGCCTCGCCGGCCAGCGGGCCGGAGGTCAGCGGGAAGCGGACGAAGACGGAGGGGTCGACGACCGTCTCGTAGCCCTGCGCCAGCTCGTGGTCGGACAGGCCGGTGCCGCAGCGGGGGCACCAGGGGGCGACGCGGTGGTCCTGGACCAGCAGGCCCTTGTTGAAGATCTCCTTCAGCGACCACCACACCGACTGGACGTAATCGGGGTCCATGGTGCGGTACGCGTCGTCCAGATCGACCCAATAGCCCATGCGGGTGGTCAGCTCGGTGAACGCGTCGGTGTGGCGGGTGACGGACTCGCGGCACTTGGCGTTGAACTCGGCGATGCCGAACTTCTCGATGTCCTGCTTGCCGTTGAAGCCGAGCTCCTTCTCCACCGCGAGCTCGACCGGCAGGCCGTGGCAGTCCCAGCCGGCCTTGCGGCCGACGTGGTAGCCCTGCATGGTGCGGAAGCGGGGGAAGACGTCCTTGAAGACGCGGGCCTCGATGTGGTGGGCGCCGGGCATGCCGTTGGCGGTGGGCGGGCCCTCGTAGAAGACCCACTCCGGGCGGCCCTCGGACTGCTCCAGGGTGCGGGCGAAGACCTTCTGCTCCTGCCAGAACTCCAGCACGGCGTGCTCAAGGGCGGGCAGGTCTACCTGGGCGGGTACCTGGCGGTACTGCGGCTGCGGACTCATCTGGGGCTTCCTCCGGCGGAACGTCATTGCGCTGTCCGTCGGAGGGACGAGAGCTCCGGGCCCCCGCGGTACCACCCTCCTTGGCCGCAGGCAGCAGCCTCCGGCCCCCTCATTGGGTCGCGATGCCGGTTCTACTGACCCCTGGGGGCGTTCCTCCGGCGGCTCAGGGGTGATCTTCACACCGTGCACGCCCCCGGGCTTCCACCGTCCCCGGGTCGCTCATGGCTGCGTACGGGGCTACTCGTCCCTTCCACGCCTCTCGCTCGGCCCAGTGTACGGGGCGGGGCCGCCGGTGGCCTACCGGTTTCCCCGGCCCGGCACCCGGCCGATTACGCCGATTACCGGGCCGGGGGCGGGGCACAACGGATGAGACCGGCGTGCCCCGTTGCCGCGTGACCGGTGGAGATTTATCGTTCCCGCACGATTCGCGCGCAAGATCATAAAATGTGAGGGGCCGCGGCCATGGTGGCGAAGAAGGCAGCGAAGGCCGCCGAGCGGGCCGGGGCGGCCGTGCCGGCGGAGCGGGCCGGGGCCGCGCCCGCCGGGAAGACCGCGCCCGCGAAGAAGGCGGCCTCCCGAACGGCCGCGGCCGCCGGAGGGACCGCCACCGGGGAGACGGCCGGCCGGACGGCGCACAAAGCAGTGAAGAAGACAGCGGAGAAGACAGCGAAGAAGACAGCAGGGCGAACGGCGGAGAAGGTGGCGGAGAAGACGGCCGGAAAGACCGCCGTGCAGGCCGCTGAAAAGGCCGAGCCCGGCAAGAAGACAGCCCGGAGCGCGGCCGGGGCGACGGCGCCGGCCGAGAAGACCGCACAGAAGACCGCCACGAAGACCGCCGCGAAGGCCGTGAAGAAAGCGGTGAAGAAAGCGGTGAAGAAGACGGCGGAGAAGACGGCCGCGCCTGCCGGTGGTGCCGCGGCCGGAAAGAGCGCCGGGACCGTTCCGGCCGAGAAGACCGCACCTGCCACAAGGGCGGTGCCCGCGAAGAAGACGGGAGCCAGGACGGTGGCTGCGAAGAAGACGATGGACGAGGACCGGGCGGCGGGAAAGGTCCCCGGTGCCCGGGGGGCCACTGCCCAGGCCCCCGGCGAGCTGGCGGTGCGGCCGGGCGAGGACCCCTGGACACCGGCGGAGGTGGCGGAGGCGCGCACGGAGCTGCAGGACGAGGTCTCGCGGCTGCGCACCGAGATCACGGCGTCGGAGGAGGCGATCAGCGGGCTGATGCGCGACTCGGGCGACGGCGCCGGTGACGATCAGGCGGACACCGGCACCAAGAACATCACGCGCGAGCACGAGCTGGCCCTGGCCGCCAACGCGCGCGAGATGCTGCTCCAGACCGAGCGGGCGCTGGAGCGGCTCGACGCGGGCACGTACGGGCTCTGCGAGAACTGCGGCAAGCCCATCGGCAAGGCGCGTATGCAGGCGTTTCCCCGCGCGACGCTGTGCGTGGAGTGCAAACAGCGGCAGGAACGCCGCTGACCCGCGGCCGGGGGCGTGCCGTACCCTCGTGCTCAGTCAGGCAGGCCCTGGCGCCCATCGAGCGCGGCAGCGCGCAGCGGGACGACGTCGAAGGACTCACGTGACAGAGGCGGAACAGACCACCGGCACGCCTGGAGGCGCCGACGGGACCAGCGGGGCGCCGGCGGGCGGCCCGGGCGCCGCCAGGGGCGGTCGGCGCATCGCGGTGCTCCTCGGCGTCGCCGCCTTCGCCTACCTCCTCGACCTGGGCACCAAGCTGTTCGTGGTGGCCAATCTGGAGCACCACGACCCGATCGAGGTGTTCGGCACCTGGCTCCAGTTCGAGGTGGTCCGCAACCGCGGCGCGGCCTTCGGCCTCGGCGAGGCGATGACGATCGTCTTCACGATCATCGCCTCCGTGGTGATCGTGGTGATCGCCCGGATCGCCCGCAAGCTCTACAGCCTTCCCTGGGCGATCGCGCTGGGCCTGCTGCTGGGCGGCGCGTTCGGCAACCTCACCGACCGGCTCTTCCGGGCGCCCGGCGGCTTCGAGGGCGGCGTGGTGGACTTCATCGCCCCGGCGCACTTCGCGGTCTTCAACCTCGCCGACTCCGCGATCGTCTGCGGCGGCTTCCTGATCGTCATCCTCTCCTTCCGGGGGCTGGACCCGGACGGCACCGTCCACAAGGACTGACGGCGGCCACCGGCGGCCCGGTCCGTGAGGACTGACGTGCGGGTCCGCCGGGCCCGTCCGTCATACTCGACGGGTGAGCACCATTCCCGAGATCCGCGCCCTGCCCGTACCCGACGGCCTCGAAGGCGAGCGCGTCGACGCCGCCATCGCCCGCATGTTCGGCTTCTCCCGCACCAAGGCGGCCGAGCTGGCGGCCGCGGGCAAGGTCCAGCTCGACGGGGCCGAGGCCGGGAAGTCCGACCGGGTCACCGGCGGCGCCTGGCTCGAGGTCGAGATGCCGGCCGCGCCCGCGCCCGTGCAGATCGTCGCCGAGCCCGTCGAGGGCATGGAGATCGTCCACGACGACGACGACATCGTCGTGATCGTCAAGCCGGTCGGCGTGGCCGCCCACCCCAGCCCCGGCTGGACGGGCACCACCGTCATCGGCGGCCTGGCCGCCGCGGGCTACCGCATCTCCACCTCGGGCGCCTCCGAGCGGCAGGGCATCGTGCACCGCCTGGACGTCGGCACCTCCGGCCTGATGGTCGTCGCCAAGTCCGAGCGCGCCTACACGCTGCTCAAGCAGCAGTTCCGCGAGCGCACGGTCGACAAGCGCTACCACGCCCTGGTCCAGGGCCACCCGGACCCGATGAGCGGCACCATCGACGCCCCCATCGGCCGCCACCCCAACCACGACTACAAGTGGGCGGTCACCGCCGAGGGCAAGCCGTCGGTGACCCACTACGACCTCATCGAGGCGTTCCGGGCCGCCAGCCTCCTGGACATCAAGCTGGAGACCGGCCGTACGCACCAGATCCGGGTGCACATGTCCGCCCACCGCCACCCGTGCGTGGGCGACCTCACCTACGGCGCCGACCCGACGCTCGCCAAGCGGCTGCGGCTGACGCGCCAGTGGCTGCACGCCATGCGGCTCGGCTTCGAGCACCCCGAGGACGGGCGCTGGGTGGAGTTCGAGAGCGCCTACCCCGAGGACCTGCAGCGCGCCCTGGACATCGTGCGCGCCGAGAGCGCGTGAGGCGGGCGCCCGCCTTTCCCGTCCGCCTCGCCGGGCCGGAGGAACTGGCCGGCTGCCACGCGGTGCGCCGTGAGGTCTTCATCGCCGAGCAGGGCGTGCCGGAGACGGAGGAGATGGACGCCTACGACGCCGACGCCGTCCACTTCCTGGCCACCGGGCCCCTCGGCCCGGTCGGCACGGTGCGCTTCCTGTACGGCGGGCCCGCCCGGAAGAAGTACGGGTCCGCGGGCGTCGACGACGACAGCACGGCCGTTCTCGGCCGGCTCGCCGTCGGCCGGGCCGCGCGGGGCAGTGGCCTGGGTGCCGCGCTGGTCCGGGCCGTGGAGGCGGAAGCCCGGCGGCTCGGCCTGGCCCGGGTGTACCTGGAGGCGCAGACTCCGGCGCTGGGCTTCTACGAGCGGCTGGGGTACACCGCCCACGGTCCGGAGTTCGACGAGGGCAGCGGCATCCCGCACCGAGCCATGACGAAGGCCCTGTGAGAGACCTGCGGGACACCTGGGGCGGGTGTCGACAACTGCCCGGCTGATCGGGTTTGCCGGGTTCCATGGCAGGCTGGTGCGTGAACGACTGTTCCCCCACCCGCCCGGAGGGCTTCCGTGGACCAGCTCGCCCTGCTGTTCGTCCTGCTGATCGGGGCGGTGGTCATGGTGCCGCTGGCGGACCGGCTGGGGCTGCCGTCCCCGGTGCTGATGACCCTGGGCGGCATCGTCCTGGCGCTGCTGCCCTTCGTCCCCAATGTGGACGTACCGCCGGAATTCATTCTTCCGCTGGTGCTGCCGCCCCTGCTCTACGCCTCCGTGCAGCGCACCTCGTGGCGCCAGTTCACGGCCAATCTCCGGCCGATCCTGCTGCTCGCCGTCGCCCTCGTCTTCGTGACGACCGCCGCCGTCGCCGTCGTCGCCAACGCCGTCGTGCCCGGCATCTCGCTCGCGGCCGCCGTCGTTCTCGGCGCGCTCGTCGCCCCTCCCGACCCCGTGGCGGCCACCGCCGTCGCCGGCTCCCTCGGGCTGCCGCGCCGCCTGGTGTCCATCCTGGAGGGCGAGGGGCTCTTCAACGACGTCACCGCCATCGTGCTCTACCACGTGGCCATCGCCGCGGCCGTCAGCGGCAGCTTCTCGGTGCCCGACGCCGTGGGGGCGCTCGTGCTGTCCGCCGTGGTGGCCCTCGCGATCGGGCTGGCGCTCGGCTGGATGGCCAAGAAGCTCATGGACGTCCTCGGCGACGCGACGCTCCAGATCGGGCTCACCCTGCTGGTGCCGTTCGTCTCCTACGTGCTGGCCGAGGAGTTCCGGGGCTCCGGGGTGCTCGCCGTGCTCGTCACCGCGCTCTTCCTCGCCGAGCACGCCTCGGACGCCGACGATGTCCTCGGGCGGCTGGCCGGGCACACCTTCTGGGAGGTCGTCGACACCCTCGTCACCGGGGTCGCCTTCGGTCTCATCGGCCTCGAACTCCACAACGTCTTCGGCACCGCCTCCGGCCGCTGGGAGGAGATGCTGCGGATCGGGGGCGCCGTCGTCGCCGTCGTCATCGGCGTCCGGCTGCTGTGGCTGCTGCCCGCGGCCTGGCTCGCCAAGAAGCTGCACCACCTCCGGGACATCGAGGAGGAGGTCCCCATGAGCTGGCGGGAGACCGTCGTCATGTGGTGGTCCGGGATGCGCGGCGTCGCCTCGGTCGCCCTGGCCCTGGCGATCCCGCTGAAGATGGACGACGGCTCGCCCTTCCCCGCCCGCGAAGAGATCCTCTTCATCGCCTTCGCCGTCATCATGGCCACCCTCGTCGTCCAGGGCCTGACCCTGCCCTGGCTGGTCAAGCGGCTCGGCGTGCGGTCCGACGCCGACGCCGAGCGCGAGACCGCCCGCAAGCTCGCCGTCCGCGCCGCCAAGGCCGCCAAGCGCCGCCTCAAGGAGATCGAACAGGTCGAGGACCTCCCCGACGACCTCGTCGAGACCCTCACCCGGCGCGCCTACGACGTCGGGGCCCGCATCAGCCCCGACATGCTGGACGAGGAGCGGCGCGAGGCCCACGCGAAGCGCGTGGAGCGGATCCGGGCCGTACAGCGGATCCAGGGCGAGATGCTCTCCGCCGCCCGCCACGAGGTGCTGGCGGCCCGCAGCGAGCCCGGCGCCGACCCGGAGATCGTCGACCGGGTGCTGCGCCACCTGGACGTACGGAGCCTGTGACCCCGACCGGCCCTGCCCGGCCCTGACCGGCTCAGACGGCCCCCGGGCCCGGGCCGACGTCCCCCGCGGTCGGCGGGGTCTGCCGCCGGTCGGGGGCGTCCTCCAGGCCCGGGGCCGCCGCGGTGTTCAGGCGCGGCAGCGCGTAGGGGTGCTCCCGCCGCAGCCACTCGATCATGTGTTCGCGCACGACGCAGCGCAGCGCCCAGATGTCGTCGGCGTCCTTGGCGGTGACCAGCGCCCGCACCTGGATGGTGGAGGGGGTGGTGTCGGTGACCACCAGGCTCCAGGCCCGCTGGTCCCACTCCAGCGTGGACTTCAGCACGTCGTGCAGGTGCTCGCGCATCAGGTCGACGGGCGTGGAGTGGTCGAGGTGGAAGAAGACCGTGCCCGTCATCCGCGGGTTGTTGCGCGACCAGTTCTCGAACGGGCGGCCGGTGAAGTACGACACCGGCATGGTGATGCGCCGCTCGTCCCAGGTCGTCACGACCAGATACGTCAGGGTGATCTCCTCGACCCGGCCCCACTCGCCCTCCACGACCACGGTGTCCCCGATGCGCACCACGTCGCCGAAGGCGATCTGCAGCCCAGCGAAGAGGTTGCCGAGCGTGGACTGGGCGGCCACACCGGCGACGATGCCGATCAGACCGGCCGAGGCCAGCAGCGACGTCCCCACGGTCTTCATGGCCGGGAAGGTCAGCAGCATCGCCGCTCCCGCCACCACGCACACGACCGCCGTGACGACCCGCTGGATCAGCGTCACCTGGGTCCGCACCCGGCGCACCCGGGCCGGGTCGTGCGCGCTCGCCTCGTAGCGGGTGTAGGACGCCTCCACTATGGCGACGGCGATCCGCACCGCCAGCCAGGCGCACGCCCCGATGAGCACCAGGGTCAGCACATGGCCGACGAGCTCCTCGTGCTCCTCGGTGAGCTTCGCGGAGCGGTAGCTGCCGCGCAGCAGGGCGCTGCACAGCACCACCTGGAGGGGCAGCCGGCAGCGGCGCAGCAGGCTCCACAGCGGGGTCTCGGGCCGGCGCTCCCCGATCCGGCGCACCACTTGGTCCGCGATCCACCCCACGATCAGGGTGATGACCAGTGCGCCGCCGATGACGGACACGGGACGCAATACGCCCTCCATGGACTCCTCAGCTCCTTCCGGCAGACTGCCGCTCACCGGTGGACGCCTCCCCCCGACCGTAACTGGCACGATGGGGATCACGCGATCCACCTGTTAGGAAGTGACTCCAGTGGCGTCCTCTACCACGATTGTCCTGTTTCATTCGGCCTACGGGCTCCGGCCTGCCGTACACGCCGCCGCCGAGCGCCTGCGCGCCGCCGGGCACGAGGTGCACGTTCCGGACCTTTACGACGGCCGGACGACGGACACCGTCGAGGAGGGCATGGCCGTCAAGGACGAGATCGGCAAGGAGGAGCTGCTCAAGCGCGCCATCACGGCGGCGGCCCCGCTGTCGGACCGCGGGCTGGTCTACGCCGGGTTCTCGCTCGGCGGGTCGATCGCGCAGAACCTGGCGCTGGGCGACGAGAAGGCGCGCGGGCTGCTGCTCCTGCACGGCACCTCCGACCTCGCCGAGGACGCGGCCGTGGACGAGCTGCCGGTGCAGCTGCACGTCGCCGACCCCGACCCCTTCGAGCCGCACGACTGGCTGAACGCCTGGTACCTGCGGATGCAGCGGGCGGGCGCGGACGTGGAGGTCCACCGCTACCCCGGGGCCGGCCACCTGTTCACCGACCCGGAGCTCGCCGACTACGACCAGGAGGCGGCCGAGGCCACGTGGACGGTGGCGCTCGGCTTCCTGGAGGAACTGTCGGCGCGTTAGCGCCTGTCCGGCGGGTTTTCGGCTGAGCTCAGCCGAACCAGCCCGTCCGGCGATTGAGGACACCGCCGCGCAGCGGTGGTGCGCCCCGCAACCCGCCGGCCCGCGCTAGCGGACAGGTGCCTTCGCCCGCTCGACGCGCTGGGTGCCCGAGAGCGTCCGGTACGAGCGGGCCCAGGACGACGTGGCCTTCGGGTTCCGCTTGTCGGAGAGCACGTAGTAGTCCATCTGGGCCCGCTCGGCGGTGACGTCGAGGACGCCGTAGCCGTGCGAGTCCATGTCGACCCACTGCACGTGCCGGTTGGCGGCCTTGATGGCGCCGGTGGCGACCAGCGAAGCGGTGTGCGGCAGGACGCGCAGGCTTTCGTCGAGGTTGTCGGAGGTCACCGAGGTGACCACGAACTCCGTGGCGACGGACGGCGACAGGGGGTACGTCGCGGCCTGCTTCGGCACGTCGGCGGCCCACGCCATGTGGATGTCGCCGGTCAGGAAGACGGTGTTGCGCACGCCCCGGTCGGTGAGGTGCGTGAGCAGTTCCCGCCGGTCGTGCGTATAGCCGTCCCACTGGTCGGTGTTGACGGCCAGGCCGCCCGCGGGCAGCCCCAGCAGCTTGGCGAGCGGCTCCATCAGGTGGGCCGGCAGAGAGCCGAAGGCCACCGGGGAGATCATCACGGAGTTGCCGACGAACCGCCAGGTGGTGTCGGAGGACGCCAGGCCCGCCTTCAGCCAGTCGAGCTGGGCGCGCCCGGTGAGCGTGCGGGCCGGGTCGTCCACGGCCCCGTTGCCGGTTTTGGCCTGCTGCGAGCGGAACGAGCGCAGGTCGGTCAGGAGCAGATCGGCCAGCTTGCCGAACCGCAGCTGCCGGTAGGTGGTGCCCTCCACCGAGGGTCTGACGGGCATCCACTCGAAGTACGCCTGCTTCGCCGCCGCCATCCGCGCCGCCCAGTCGCCCTCGGTGCCGGGGGTGTGGTTCCCGGCGCCGCCCGCCCACGTGTTGTCGGCGAACTCGTGGTCGTCCCAGATGGCGATGACCGGGTGCGCGGCGTGCAGGGCCTGGAGGTCGGGGTCGGTCTTGTAGTGGCCGTGCCGGGTGCGGTAGTCCGCGAGGTCGACGATCTCGTGGGCGGGGGAGTGCGGGCGGACGACGTCCTTGGCGGCCGGGTACTCGCCGGAGCCGTACTCGTAGATGTAGTCGCCGAGGTGGAGGACGGCGTCCAGGTCGCGGCGGTCCGCGAGGTGGCGGTAGGCGGCGAACCAGCCCGACTCCCAGTTGGCGCAGGAGACCACGCCGAAGCGGATGCCGGGGGTGGCGGCGTCACGCGCCGGGGCGGTGCGGGTGCGCCCGGCGGGGGAGTGCGCGCCGTCGGCGGTGAAGCGGTAGAAGTACGCGGTGGCCGGGCGCAGGCCGCGGACGTCGGCCTTGACGGTGTGGTCGCCCGCCGCGGTGGCCCGGGCGCTGCCGCGCGCGACGACCCTGGCGAACGAGGCGTCCTCGGCGACCTCCCAGGCGACCTCGACGGCGGGGCCGCGCCCGGAGCCCGGGGTGGCGTCCGGGGCGGGGGTGACCCGGGTCCACAGCAGGACTCCGTCGGGGAGCGGATCGCCGGAGGCGACCCCGTGCCGGAAGGCGGTGGCACCGTCAGCGGCGTGGGCCGAGGGGCCGGCGGCGAACGGGAGGAGAGCGGCGCCTGCGGCGACCGCCGTGACGGCGGTGCGGCGCGATATTCGGGGGTGATGAGTCACGGACCATCACCTTACTGACAGGTAAGGCCATGAGCGGACGGAATCTGACAGTTCGTCCGCCCATGGCTCATTCGTTACTGTTTCTTCGCCGCTACTTCTTCGGGCCGAATTCCTTGTCGATGGCGGCGATGAACGCCTCCTTGGCCATCGGCGGGTTCTTGGAGCCCTCGGCGGTCAGCGTCTTGTCGCCGTGCAGCAGCGCGGGGGTGCCGCCGATCTTGTTCTTCTTGAAGAGCGTGCCCATCTCCAGGGCCCACTTGTCGTAGGTGCCCTCGGTGACGTTCTTCTCGAAGTCCTTGTTGCCCTTGAGGGCCGGGACCTGCTGGGCGATGTCGATCAGCTTCTTGTCGTCGGCGAAGGCGTCGTCCCGCTCGTCCGGGTGGTTCTTCGGCGCGAAGAGGGCCTTCTTGTACTCGACGAACGCTTCCTTGCTGACGTTCAGGGCGGCGCCGAGCGCGCTGACGGCGTTCTTCGACCCCGTGCCCGGGACGCCGTCGTCGATGAAGTTCACCATGACGAAGCGGGCCTTGTAGCGGCCGTCCTTCACGTCCTGCTGCAACTGCTCACCGGAGGCCCGCTCGAAGCTCGCGCACGACGGGCAGCGCGGGTCCTCGTAGACGGTGAGGGTCTCCTTCGCCTTGTCGTCACCGATGATGATCTCTTCGCCGTCCTTGCCGGTGGCGTTGGCCGGCTTGATGAGGGGCTTGTCCGCCGCCGCGGCCCACTCGCCCTTGCCGGCGCCGCCGTCGTTCATCTTGCTCACCGCGACGCCGATGCCGCCGGCTATCGCGAGGACGACGACGATGGAGCCGGCGACGACGAGCTGGCGGCGCGTCTTGTCCTTCTTGGCCTGGCGTTCGCGCTCGGCGCGCAGCCGCTCGCGGGCGGCCTGCTTGTTCTGCTGGTTGTTCCGGTTGCTCATGATGTCTTCTCCGTGGGGAAACGCTGGGGACCGCTGGGCTCAGGCAGGTGCCGGGCGACCGGGCGGCCCGCGGCGGACCACGGAGTGGACGAGCAGCGGGAGGCTGCGGGGGAGGGGGGCCCGGCGCACGGGCCGCGGCGGCGGGCGGTGCGGGCCCGCGGCCGGGGCGGGCGCCAGGAGGCCGGTCAGCAGCGGGCGGAAGGCGAACGCGGCGATCGCGCGCAGCAGCCGGGTCAGCGCCACCTCGCCGCGCCGCAGCCAGGCGGCGGCCAGCAGGCCCACGGCGAGGTGGCAGGCGAGCAGCAGCCAGGGGACGGCCGGGCCGGCGGCCTGCGCGGGGGCGTCCTGCCCGGCGGCCATCCGGGCCAGCGGGGTGCCGAAGTCGCCGCCGCGGCAGACCAGGTCGACGCCCATGGAGCGCAGCGGGCCCGAGACCGGCCCGCCGGCCCGCCCGTAGCAGGCGTGCTGGCCGGTGGTGAAGACGGTGTCCGCCGCCAGCTCCAGGGGCACGAGAAGGGCGGCTATCCGCCCGTAGCTCCGTTCACGGCCGGCCAGCGCGTAGGCGACCAGGAAGAACGCGGCCGACAGCACGGCGACCGTGGACAGCGGCAGCGGCACCCGGGAGAGCAGGACGTGGGAGGCCGCGGACAGGGTGACGCACAGTGCGGTGAAGAACGCCGCGCGCAGCGCCCTCAGTCGAACTCCCGTCCCCTCCATGAGTGCGAAGTGTGCCACGGCCACGGTGGGGTGTCGCGTCAAGATTCGGCATCAATGGCGGGAACGGCACGTCCGGTGCCCGGTGGTCAGGACTTGAGCTGCTCGTCGACGGCCTTGGAGTACTGCTCGGGGGTGATCGGGGTGTTCTTCCCGTCCGCGGTCAGCTTCTTCCCGTCGAGCTTGAGCGTCGGGGTGCCGGTGACGTCCTTGTTGCTGTCGAAGGCGTCGGACACCTCCAGCGCCCACTTGTCGAAGGTGCCGTCCTTGACGTTCTTCTCGAACTGCGCGTTGCCCTTGAGCGCCGGCACCTCGTTGGCGATCTTCAGCAGGACGTCGTCCTTGGCGTAGTCGTCCTTCGTCTCCTGCGGGTGGTTGGCCTTGGAGTAGAGGGCCTTGTTGTACGCGCTGAAGGCGTCGGGGCTGACGTCGAGGGCGGCGCCCAGCGCGCTGAGGGCGTTCTTGGAGCCGACGCCGCCGAAGTTCCGGTCGAGGAACGTGGCGATGTGGTACGAGACCTTGTACTTGCCGTCCTTGACGTCCTTGTCGACCGTTGCGCCGACGTTCTGCTCGAAGACCGAGCAGATCGGGCAGCGCATGTCCTGGAAGAGGTCCAGGGTGTGCGCGGCCTTCTTGTCACCGATGACGATCTCGGTGCCCTTCTCGCCGGCGGTGTTGGCGGGCTTGACCAGTTCCTTCTTCGCCGCCGCCGTCCAGGCGGAGTCCGAGTCCTTGCCGCCCAGCTGCGTGACGGCCACACCGATGCCCGCCGCGACGGCCAGGATCGCGACGACCGATCCGCCGACGACGAGCCGGCGGCGGGTCCGGTCCTTCTTGGCCTGGCGTTCGCGCTCGGCGCGCAGCCGCTCGCGGGCGGCCTGCTTGTTCTGGTGGCTGTTGCGCTTGCTCATGCTGATCACTTCTCCGTGCCGGTCGTGCTGTTCGTGCGGGATCCGTACTGCTCAGGCGGGGGCGGTGCCCGGGCAGCGCGGGGGACCGCGCCGGACGACGGAGTGCAGGAGGCGGGGAGAGGCGGCGGGCACCCGCGCGCGGCGCACGGCCCGCGGGGGTGCCGCGGCGGGGCGGGCGGGCGCGGCGAGTGCCGCGGCGGCCACCAGCAGGGGCCGGAAGGCGGCCGTGGCGACGGCGGTCAGGAGCCGGCCGAAGGCCGCCTCACCGCGCCGCAGCCAGGCGGCGGCCAGCAGCCCGACCGCGACGTGCGCGCCGAACAGCAGCCAGGAGGCGGAGGCCGGGCCGCTCGCCGGGGCGAAGGGCCCGCCGATGTCGCCACCGCCGCACAGCGCGGTGAGCGCGCCGGGCACGGGGTGGCCACCGGTGCCGTAGCAAGCCTGCTGCCCGGTGGTGAAGAGCGCGTCGACGGCCAGCTCCAGGGGGATCAGGAGCCCGGCGATGTGCCGGAAGCCGCGCTCCCGGCCCGCCAGCGCGTAGGCGAGCGCGAAGACGGCGGCGCAGGCCCCGGCGACCGTCGGCAGGGGCAGCGCCTTGCCGGAGAGCAGCACGTGGGAAGCCGCGGACAGCATCACGCACAGCGCTGTGAACAGCGCCGCGCGCAATGCCCGCAAGCGTGCCGCTGAAACGTCCATGACGGGAAAAGTCTGCCACGGACGGCCATAAATGCTGACTAAAGCCCTGGGATGCGGCCGTTCCGGAACAGGTCCACGAAGATCTGGTGGTCCGCGCGGGCCCGCGCCCCGTAGGAGTGCGCGAAGTCCGTGAGCAGCTTGGGGAAGCCCTCCTCGTCGGCGGCGAGCACGGCGTCGATGGCCCGCTCGGTGGAGAAGGGGACCAGCGAGTGGCCGCTCTGGTCGTCGGCCGCCGCGTGCATGGTGGCCGTGGCCCGGCCCAGGTCGGCGACGACGGCGGCGATCTCCGCAGGGTCGTCGATGTCGGACCAGTCGAGGTCGACCGCGTAGGGGGAGACCTCGGCGACGAGCTGCCCGATGCCGTCGAGCTCCGTCCAGCCCAGCCACGGGTCGGCGTGGGCCTGGAGAGCGCGCTGCGAGATGACCGTGCGGTGCCCCTCGTGCCGGAAGTAGGAGCGCACCCGCCCGTCGGTGACGTGCCGCGAGACCGCCGGGGTCTGCCCCTGCTTCATGTAGATGACGACGTCGTTCTCCAGGGCGTCGCTGTTGCCCTCCAGGAGGATGTTGTACGAGGGCAGGCCGGCGCTGCCGATCCCGATGCCGCGGCGGCCGACGACGTCCTTGACGCGGTAGGAGTCGGGGCGGCCCAGGCTCGTCTCGGGGAGGGTCTCCAGGTAGCCGTCGAAGGCGGCGAGGATCTTGTAGCGGGTCGCGGCGTCCAGTTCGATCGCGCCGTCGTCGGGGAAGAAGCGCCGGTCGAAGTCCCGGATCTCCGTCATCGAGGCGAGCAGCCCGAAGCGGGTCATCGAGCGGGCCTCGCGCAGCGCCTCCAGCAGCGGGCCGTCCGCGGTGTCCAGGGTGAAGGGCGGGACCTCCTCGTTCCGGGCCCCGGTGGCCAGGGCGTGGATGCGCTCGCGGTAGGCGGCCGCGTAGGTCCGCACCAGCTCGGTGATCTTCTCGTCGCTGAGCGCCTTGGTGTAGCCGATGAGGGCGATCGAGGCGGCGAAGCGCTTGAGGTCCCAGGTGAAGGGGCCCACGTACGCCTCGTCGAAGTCGTTGACGTTGAAGACCAGCCGGCCGTTGGCGTCCATGTACGTGCCGAAGTTCTCGGCGTGCAGATCGCCGTGGATCCACACCCGGCTCGTGCGCTCGTCCAGGTAGGGGCCGCTGTCCCCGCCCTCTTCCAGGTCGCGGTAGAAGAGGCAGGCCGTGCCGCGGTAGAAGGCGAAGGCCGAGGCCGCCATCTTGCGGAATTTGACCCGGAAGGCGGCGGGGTCGGCCGCGAGCAGCTCACCGAAGGCGGTGTCGAAAACGGCGAGGATCTCCTCGCCGCGCTGCGTGGCCCGGTCGTGCTCGAGCGCCATCGCTGGGTCCTCCTGGTTGATCATCAAGCTGGTTCCGTGCCGGTTTCGCACCGGCTCCGTGCCGTCCGTGACGCACGGATGTTTCCTTCGCCTCAACGCGTGAGGCCACCCTCTCGTGCCCGGTGATGTCAGTGGGGGCCGGTAACCTTCAAAGCTGTCTCCCCGCTGTCGCCGACCGTTCGCCGGAGGTCCTCCACCGTGTCTGTACCGTCCAGGCCCCCCTTCACGCACCTGCACGTACACACGCAGTACTCCCTGCTGGACGGGGCTGCGCGGCTCAAGGACATGTTCAATGCCTGCAATGAGATGGGCATGACACACATTGCCATGTCCGACCACGGCAACCTCCACGGCGCCTACGACTTCTTCCACCAGGCCAAGAAGGCGAACGTCACCCCGATCATCGGCATCGAGGCGTACGTCGCCCCCGAGTCCCGGCGCAACAAGCGGCGCATCCAGTGGGGCCAGCCGCACCAGAAGCGCGACGACGTCTCCGGCTCGGGCGGCTACACCCACAAGACGATCTGGGCGGCGAACAAGACCGGTCTGCACAACCTCTTCCGCCTCTCCTCGGACGCCTACGCCGAGGGCTGGCTGACGAAGTGGCCCCGGATGGACAAGGAGACGATCTCCCAGTGGTCCGAGGGCCTGATCGCCTCCACCGGCTGCCCCTCCGGCGAGGTGCAGACGCGGCTGCGGCTCGGCCAGTTCGACGAGGCCGTGCAGGCCGCCAGTGACTACAAGGACATCTTCGGCGAGGGCCGGTACTTCCTGGAGCTGATGGACCACGGCATCGAGATCGAGCGCCGCGTCCGCGACGGCCTGCTGGAGATCGGCAAGAAGCTCGGCATCCCGCCGCTGGTCACCAACGACTCGCACTACACCTACGCGCACGAGGCCACCGCCCACGACGCCCTGCTGTGCATCCAGACCGGCAAGAACCTCTCCGACCCCGACCGCTTCCGCTTCGACGGCACCGGCTACTACCTGAAGTCGACGGAGGAGATGTACGCCATCGACTCCTCCGACGCCTGGCAGGAGGGCTGCGCCAACACCCTCCTGGTCGCCCAGCAGATCGACACCACCGGCTGGTTCGAGAAGCGCGACCTGATGCCGAAGTTCGACGTGCCGGAGGGGCACACCGAGGTCAGCTGGTTCCGCGAGGAGACCATGCGCGGCATGGCCCGCCGCTACCCCGGGGGCATCCCCGAGGACCGGCTCAAGCAGGTCGAGTACGAGATGGACATCATCATCTCGATGGGCTTCCCGGCCTACTTCCTCGTCGTCGCCGACTTCATCATGTGGGCCAAGAACAACGGCATCGCCGTCGGCCCCGGCCGGGGCTCCGCGGCCGGCTCGATCGTCGCCTACGCCATGGGCATCACCGACCTCGACCCCATCGAGCACGGCCTGATCTTCGAGCGGTTCCTCAACCCCGAGCGCATCTCCATGCCCGATGTCGACATCGACTTCGACGAGCGCAGGCGCGCCGAGGTGATCAGATATGTGACGGAGAAGTACGGCGCCGACAAGGTCGCCATGATCGGCACCTACGGCACCATCAAGGCCAAGAACGCCATCAAGGACTCCGCGCGCGTCCTGGGCTATCCCTACGCGATGGGCGACCGCCTCACCAAGGCCATGCCCGCCGACGTCCTCGGCAAGGGCATCCCCCTCTCCGGCATCCTCGACCCGCAGCACCCGCGCTACAGCGAGGCCGGCGAGATCCGCGGGATGTACGAGAACGAGCCCGACGTGAAGAAGGTCATCGACACCGCGCGCGGCGTCGAGGGCCTCGTCCGGCAGATGGGCGTGCACGCCGCCGGTGTGATCATGTCCAGCGAGACCATCACCGACCACGTGCCGGTCTGGGTCCGGGCCTCCGACGGCGTCACCATCACCCAGTGGGACTACCCGAGCTGCGAGTCGCTCGGCCTCCTGAAGATGGACTTCCTGGGCCTGCGCAACCTCACCATCATGGACGACGCCGTCAAGATGGTGAAGGCGAACAAGGGCGTCGAGCTCGACCTGCTGAAGATCCCGCTGGACGACCCCACCACGTACGAGCTGCTCTGCCGCGGTGACACGCTCGGCGTCTTCCAGTTCGACGGCGGCCCCATGCGCTCCCTGCTGCGCCTGATGAAGCCCGACAACTTCGAAGACATTTCCGCCGTCTCGGCCCTGTACCGGCCGGGCCCGATGGGCATGAACTCGCACACCAACTACGCCCTGCGCAAGAACGGCCAGCAGGAGATCACCCCGATCCACCCGGAGCTGGAGGAGCCGCTCAAGGAGGTCCTGGGTGTCACCCACGGCCTCATCGTGTACCAGGAGCAGGTGCAGAAGGCCGCCCAGATCATCGCCGGGTACTCCCTCGG
Source organism: Streptomyces sp. NPDC046215 (assembly GCF_040646215.1). Classification (NCBI taxonomy): domain Bacteria; kingdom Bacillati; phylum Actinomycetota; class Actinomycetes; order Kitasatosporales; family Streptomycetaceae; genus Streptomyces; species Streptomyces sp. NPDC046215. The sequence goes on from NZ_JBEYZW010000108.1 coordinate 19,178, forward strand.
CGAGGCCGACATCCTCCGCCGCGTCATGGGCAAGAAGAAGCCCGACGAGCTGGCGAAGAACTTCGTGTTCTTCAAGGAGGGCGCGAAGAAGAAGGGCTTCTCCGACGAGGCCATCCAGGCCCTGTGGGACGTGCTGGTGCCCTTCGCCGGCTACGCCTTCAACAAGGCGCACTCCTCCGCGTACGGCCTGGTCACTTACTGGACCGCCTACCTCAAGGCCAATTACCCGGCCGAGTACATGTCCGCGCTGCTCACCTCGGTGCGCGACGACAAGGACAAGTCGGCGATCTACCTCAACGAATGCCGCCGCATGGGCATCAAGGTGCTCCCGCCGAACGTCAACGAGTCCGAGGCCAACTTCGCGGCCCAGGGCGACGACGTGATCCTCTTCGGCCTCACCGCCGTCCGCAACGTCGGACAGAACGTGGTCGACTCGATCATCCGCTGCCGCAAGGCGAAGGGGAAGTACAGCTCCTTCCCCGACTTCCTCGACAAGGTCGAGGCCGTCGTCTGTAACAAGCGCACCGTCGAATCGCTGATCAAGGCCGGCGCCTTCGACGAGATGGGGCACACCCGCAAGGGCCTCACCGCGCACTACGAACCGATGATCGACAACGTGGTGCAGGTCAAGCGCAAGGAGGCCGAGGGGCAGTTCGACCTCTTCGGCGGCATGGGCGAGGAGGACAGCGACGAGCCGGGCTTCGGGCTCGACGTGGAGTTCTCCGATATCGAGTGGGAGAAGTCCTACCTCCTCGCGCAGGAGCGCGAGATGCTCGGCCTCTACGTCTCCGACCACCCGCTCTTCGGCATCGAGCACGTCCTCAACGACAAGGCCGACGCCGCGATCTCCCAGCTCACCGGCGGTGAGCACGCCGACGGCGCGATCGTCACCATCGGCGGCATCATCTCCGGCCTCCAGCGCAAGATGACCAAGCAGGGCAACGCCTGGGCCATCGCCACCGTCGAGGACCTGGCCGGCTCCATCGACTGCATGTTCTTCCCCGCCACCTACCAGCTGGTCTCCACCCAGCTCGTCGAGGACGCCGTCGTCTTCGTCAAGGGGCGCCTGGACAAGCGCGAGGACATCCCCCGGCTGGTCGCCATGGAGCTGATGGTCCCCGACCTCTCCAACGCCGGCACCAACGCCCCCGTGATCATCACCATCCCCACGGTAAAGGTCACCCCGCCCCTGGTGGAGAAGCTCGGCCAGGTCCTCACCCACCACCGCGGCTCCACCGAGGTCCGGATCAAGCTCCAGGGGGCGCGCAAGACGACCGTGCTCCGGCTCGACCGCCACCGGGTCACCCCCGACCCCGCGCTCTTCGGCGACCTCAAGGTGCTGCTCGGCCCCTCCTGCCTGGCGGGCTGAGCCGCCCCTTCGGTCCCGGCACCACCAGTGTGGGGCGCACCCGGAACAGCCGGGTGCGCCCCACACGTGCATCAAAGCGCCGGTCCACGCCGGGCAGTTGACCGCCCCGCGGCCCGCCGCGTGCCTCAGTTGTGGCCGAAACGCTTCTGACGGCCCTTGCGCGCCATGTCCCCCGGAGTGACCTGGGACTGCCGCTGGTCGGCCTGGGCCTCCATCGAGGAGCTCTTCGCCTGCTGCGTGCCGCGCTCGGCCGCGCTGGACTTCTGCTGCTCCCGGTTCTGCTTCCTGTTCTTCGCCATGCTCGTGTGCCTCCGCTCGGGGTGACCCCCCGCGAAACACCCTGGCACGCGTTGACGAATCGTGCATTTCGGGTAATTACCGTGCGTGATAGGTGCACTTATCGCCACGAGCCCGTATCCGCCACGCCGAAGATCCAGTTCGGACTGATAACCCCCGCGGGGTCGGGCAGACTCCAGGGAAAGCCAAGGCAAACCAGGGCACGCCCGTGCCGGGGGGCGACCGCACTTCTGGACTGACAGAAAGAGGGTGGAACGTGGACCGCTGCGTCGTCCTGGTGGACGCCGGCTATCTGCTGGGCGCCGCCGCGAGCCTGCTGGCCGGGGAACCCGCCCGGTCCCGCATCACCGTCGACCACGCGACCCTCATCCAAGGGCTCCGCGAGCGCGCCGAGGCCGAGACCGAACAGCCCCTGCTGCGGATCTACTGGTTCGACGGCGCCCCCGACCGGGTCCCCCAGCCCGAGCACCGCCGGCTGCGCGTCATGCCCCGGGTCACCGTCCGGCTCGGCGCCCTGACCCGCAGCGACGGCCGCTGGGCCCAGAAGGGCGTCGACGCGGCCATGCACGCCGAGCTCACCGAGCTCGCCCGCAACCGCGCCTGCTCCGACATCGTCCTCGTCACCGGCGACGGCGACCTCCTCCCCGGCCTGATGTCCGCCAAGGAGCACGGCGTCGCCGTCCACCTGTGGGCCGTCCAGGCCGCCGACGGCGACTACAACCAGTCCGAGGACCTCGTCGCCGAGGCCGACGAGCGCCGCGTCCTGGACCGCACCTGGATCACCCGGGCCGTCCGCGCCAAGGAACTCACCGGCATCTGCGCCCCGCCGCCCGCGCCCCGCCCCGAGATCGCCGCGATCCTCTCCGCCCCGCTCCCCGAGACCGCTGCCGCCGCCGCGGCGGCAGCGGCGAGCCGCGCGGCTGAGGCCCGCCCCGCCGAGCGCAACGGCACCCGCCCCGCCGCCCCCGCCCCCTCCTGCCCGGACGGCGAACGCGGCCAGGACGGCACCGAGCCGCCCTCCGGCCGGCCCGTGCCCACCCCGAAGGACCTCGCGGGCCTCCGCGGCCCCGCGGGCCCGCAGCCGGCCCAGGCCGGCCAGAGCGCCGCGGCCGCCCAGTCCGCGTCGGGGCTCGCGCCCAACGCCACGCTGCGCTGGTCCTCCGACAAGGGCTGGGTCGAGCGCGGCGCGGGCACCGGGCTCGGTGAACCTCCCGAAACCGCGTCCCTGCCGATGCTCGCCCAGCTCACCTCCGCCGAGCAGCGCTGGGCGGACCGCGAGGAGGACATCACCACCGTCGGCGGTGACCCCTTCGAGGTCGGCCAGGTCTTCGCCCGCCGCTGGACCGAGCGCCTCACCGACTCCATCCACCTCCAGCACCTCTCCACCGAATACCCCCGCATCCCGCACCGCATCGACGGCGAGCTGCTGCGCTACGCCGCCCGCTTCGGGCTCCTCGCCCACAAGGACGACCAGATCGACGAGCACGACCGCTACGCGATCCGGGCCGGCTTCTGGCGCGAGATCGACTCCCGCACGGCGGCGGAGCACGCCCCTGCCGGGGATTGACCCGTCCCCGGACGGGGGGGTGGTGGGGGGGGCCGGCCCCCCCCGACCCCCGCCGCGCGGGGGGGGGCCCCCCGCCCCGCGGGGGGGGGGGGCCCCCACCACGCC
>NZ_JBEYZW010000109.1:0-22131 GCF_040646215.1 Streptomyces sp. NPDC046215
GAGCATCCCAGGCCGTTCGTCTGGACGAAGACCGCCGACGAGATCCTCGACAAAGTCGCCACCTACTGCAGACGAATCTCCGACTCAGGACACTAAAGGTTGTCCCGTAAGGGGTTGTTGGGACAGGTTGGGTGGCTTTTCGTTCTCTCGCGGGCTATCCCGCGAGGGCGAGGTTGTGGAGTCGGGCGATGCCGAGGATGGCCTGGTGAACACCGTCGCCGCGCAGGCGGCAGTCGCGGAGAATCTTGAAGGTTTTCATCCGGGAGAAGGCATGTTCGACGCGAGCTCTGGCCCGGCGGTGAACGATGTTGTCGGCTTCCTGTTCCCGTGTGAGCGGCCGGTCCTTCCGCGGCCAGTGCGGGATGAGGGCAGGGGTGCCTCGATATCCGCCGTCACCGAGGACCGGCGCGTTCCGCACAGCACGGTCCACTCCGGATTCCCGGTAGGCACGGGCGTCATGCCGGTTGCCGGGAAGTGGCCGCCCGGCCGCGACGACCAGCCGGGTGTTGGCATCGATGACGACTTGATGGTTGGTGGAGTACCGGTAGTTCTTGCTCGACGCGGCCACACTCCGGTCGCGGGTGAGGACCAGGGTGCCGTCCACGATCAGTACCGTGCCGGCAGGGTGCCGGCGCCGTACCGGTGCAAGCGCGAGAAGCGGCGCGATGTCATCGATGACCCTGTCCGCGGCCGACTTCGAGATCCCGAACAGCGGGCCGAGCTGCCGCATCGTCAGGTTCGTGCGCCAGTACGCGGCCACCAGCAGGATCCGGTCCTCCAGCGGCAGGGACCACGGTCGACCGCCGGTCGGCGCACCGCCACCACGACGCCGCACAACTCCCACGAGCTTGCGGAATTGCCGCTCGCTCAGCCCGGAGAACAGACCTATCCACCCCGGCTCAGACGCCGTGACCACAACACTCACGCCAAGATCATCACACGCCTAACCAGGGCTTACGGGACATCATTTAGAACCAGACGGCGGTACTGGAGATGCTGACAGCCTGGGAATCAAGCTCGGCATGGTCCTCGACAACACCCGACGCAGAGCCCACAAACTCACCGAACAGCGCCGAGCCGAACTCGACCAACTCGGCATGCGCTGGACCACCACTATGACCGGCAGGAGCTCCCGGTAGAAACCTGTACGACCTGGACATCATCTTCAGCACCAGCCCGCCCGGACACCGGACGTCCTCGCCTCCCGCGTCCCTGCCCGCGGTGCTGTCCGTCGACATCGCCGTGCCGGGACCCTGCGGTGGCTGGTGACCGCAAGGCCCAGGGGCTTATCCCGCCCAGGCTCGTTCACGTACTCACCACTCTCGAAGGATGCGCTGGACGAAGGATGAGCCGGGCCTGCTCCGGCATGGGAAACAGCGGTTGGAGGGGCGGAACTGGAGCACGCCGAGGAGCTTCAATCAGCCCGCGCCGGTAGTGATTGCTGTAGGAGGACTTGAACACCTCGCGCTTGGAGCGGGCGAAGGCGGCGTTGGTGGCCTTCACCTCCGCGACCAGGTCCTTGAGGGGGGCTTCTCCCTGTCGGCGGCCGGGAAGACCACCTCGCGCACGGAGCCGTCGGGGGCGCCCAGGGACGCGGTGGCGATCTTTCCCAGCAGGCCGGTCTTGCCATGGACGCGGGTGAACTCGGCGACGAACGCCTCGGTCACCTTCTTCTCCGCCCGCGCGCATCCCGGCGGGCTGCCGCCCGGATCGGCTCCCGGCACCAGCGGCACCGGCGCACTCTCCCGGCCATGGCTTCAGCGTACGCCGGGCCGCCCGCCCCGCTCCTGCTCGGTTGCCAGGACGGCGGCGCAGGTCTGGGCCGGGTCGCCGGTGTGGATGATCGCCTGTTCGTGGGGGGCCGGGGGCTCGAAGCGGGCGAAGAAGTCGTCCAGCGCGGAAGCGGTCACGGTGAGGGCGTTGGCGTCCTCGCGCCGGTTCCGGTCGGCCAGGCGTCGCAGGAGCTCGTCCCGGTCGACCGGCAGGTAGACCAGCCGCCACCGGCCGCCGGCGGCCTCCACCAGCTTCTTCCACGCGTCGCGGTCCACCTGGAGCCACAGGCCGTGGTCGAGGACGACGTCGTCCCCGGCGGCCAGGTGCTCGGTGAGCCGGCGGCGGACGGCGTCGACGACGGGGCGTTCGCGCTCGAAGTAGGTGTGCTCGGGGTAGTCGATGCCGTAGCGGCCGTGGAGGCGGTGGACCTCCTCGTCGACGGACAGGCGGATCATGCCGCGGTCGGCGAGGGCCTGGGCGAGGGTGGTCTTGCCGGAGCCGGTGATGCCCACCAGCAACGCCGCCAGCGGCTCGCGCGTGGTCACGTCCACCTCTCCTCTCGGCCGGGCCCTGCACCCCATTCTCGCCGATCAGGGTCGTCTACCGGCGGGGGTTCGCGGCAGGTGGGCGCCAGCGGGTGACGATAGTGCGGGCCTCGGCCGCCCACCCGGCCGGGAGCTGGTCGAGGGTGACGCGGCGGAAGCCGAGGCGGGGGTCGGCGACGTCGATCCGCCCGTGGTGCCCCTCGACGTGATCCAACAGGCGCCCGGCCTCGTCGCGGACCGCCGGGGTGTGCTCGGCCCAGTTGCCGGAGGCGAAGTTCTGCGCCCTGCGCCGCAGGTCGTCCAGGACGCCCGCGCGCCACTTGAAGTGGTGCACGCAGGCCAGCGCGCCCGGGTCGGGCTTGTGGCCGGGGGCACGGTGGTTGCCGGAGGCCACCGGGACGCCCGCGTGGACGAGGACGATCTTACGGGGATCGCCGTGCAGGAGCCGGTGGGTGAGGTGCCCGCCGAGCGGGAAGGCGCGGTCCAGCCCGGTCTCCGGCCGCCAGTGGGCGAGCCGGCCGTCGGGGGTGACACGGTCGAGCATCAGCCCGCCCACCACCACCCGCCCCGCTCTCTCCGCCGTGACGATCACCTCCCCCAGCGGGGCGGGGAAGGTCAGGAGCTCGTCGGAGTCGGCGAGCAGGTGCCAGCCGGGCCCGGCCTGCTCGCGCAGGTGGTCGCGGAGCTCGGAGTTGGTGTGCTCGTGCCACGGCCCTGTGCTGACTGTCGCCGGGGTGATGCCGAGCTCGCCGACGGCGGTCAGCAGGTGGTCCCGCCAGGGGCCGGGGACATGGTCGGGGAAGTGGAAGGCCAGGTGGAAGGCGGTAATGCCGAGTGCGCGGTAGTGGGCGGTCCAGGCGGTCAGCAGGGCCGGTTCCACGGGGCCGATCACCGCGACCAGCACGGGCGGGGCGGGCGTCATGTCAGCTCCTCGATGAGGCGGGTGTAGGTGGTGGCGAGGAAGGCGGCCTGCTCGGCCGCCGTGGCCATGCCCAGCACCGCCGGGGCCCCGGTACCGGGCCGGGGCGGTGGCTCGGTGGCGAGATCGTCCAGCACCGTGGCGAGGGCGGCGGGGTCGCCGGCCGGGAAGAGCCGGGCCCACGGCTGCCCGGTGATCCGGCTGGTCAGGTCCGGGTCGTGGTCGGAGACGAGCAGGGGGACGCCGAGGCGGGCGGCGTCCCTGACCAGCCCGGACTCTTTGCCCACTCCGGGTCGTCGGGCGACGAGGGCAGCGTCGGCGGCGGCGTAGACGAGGCGGAGGACCTGTTCGCCGACCGGGCCGGGCACGGTGTGGAGGCGGAGGCGCGGGAGCTGGTGCCAGCGGGCCAGCATCTCCTCGTCGAGCGGGGTGCCGGTGACCACGAGGTGCAGTGGCTGGGTGAGGCAGGCGAGGGCGGCGTCGATGGTGGCGATGTCCTTGTAGGGCCACCAGCCGCCGACCAGGCACACCGCCACCGCCTCGGCGGGGATGCCGAGGGCGGTGCGGGCACCGTCCCGCTCCACCTCGGTGAGCCGGTTCCCGTCGTCCACCGCGAAGGCTCGCGTCACCCCAGCCAGATCCGGGAAGGCGCCGGCGAACTGGTCCCGCACGGCCGCCGTCGGGTACAGCGCGACCACCCGCCGCTCGCCCCGGCGGGCGAGGTATCCGAGCAGCCGCACCGGCGCGTCCTCGGCGGTGACGGCCTCGTGGATGAACCGCAGATGGGGCTGTCCGCCGAGGAGGGCGGCGGCGCCGTGCAGGGCCTCGCTCGCGCTGAGCACCACCACGGCCGCCGGCTCCCGGACGAGCAGCCGGGCCGTTCGCAGGCACGCGGCCTCCTTCAGGCACCGGGCCAGGAGCGTGACCTGGTGCGGGGCCCGCCGCAGCGCAAGCGGCCACCGGCGGGAGGCGAACGCCTTCTGCCCGGCCGCCGAGACAGCGTTCGCCCACTGGGCAACGGCCAACAGCACCGCCGCGGCCGGTCCCCGGGCGCCGGTGACCAGGCGGGCGCCCGCCTGGCGGAGCGGGGCGGGATCGGCGGCGCCATACGGGGCGATGACCCAGCTGCCGGGCCGCGCGGCGGCGAGCGCGGCCAGGGTGCGCGGGTGGTGCCCACCGAGCCGGTGGGCACCCGGCTCGATGAGCACCAGCGGGGGCTCGGTGGTCATCCGGCGACTGCCTGCTCGCCATGCGCGGCCGTGAACCGTTCGCGCAGCCAGGCCGGGTCGTTGAGCAGGTCGAACCGCTTGGGGTCGCGGGCCGCGTCGTGAGCGAAGGTGATGCCGCCGCGGGCGCCGGCCGCCGCGTAAGTAGTGAAGTCGCCGGTGCTGCTGGACGTCCAGGCGTCGATCCGGGCGCGGACGTCGGTGTCGTTCATGCCGTACTCACTGCCGCGCGCGAGCATCGCGCACTCACGGAAGCCAGCTTTCCAGGCGTGGTACGCGCTCTGGTTGAAGCGGGTCGTCCCGGCGGTGTCCTGGCAGAACTCGACCTTGCCGGGGAGGGCGGCGAGGACGTCGACGGCCTCGCCCATCTCCCGCAGCGCGGACCGCCGGATCAGCTTGAGCCCACCGTAGCCGTACGTCAGCCCGTTGACCGGGTTGACCGCCCGCCACACCCGCATCGACACGCCCTCGACCAGCGGCTCGACGTCGGCGGCCGGGAAACGGGTGTCGATGGAGAAGTCGCCGTCGGCGAGGAAGAACTGCTCGGTGTCGACCAGCTCGGCCGTCAGCCGGTAGGCGCGGCGCATCCCCTGCACGCCGTGCAGGCGCTTGACCGGGCCGCCCAGCACCCGGCCCAGGCGCCGGTGCAGGGCATTCGCCATCGGCTCGTCGTAGGAGAGCATGACCGCATCGAAGGCGTTGGTCATGCGATGGCCTCCAGGTAGCGGGCGGCCACGGCCGTGGGGGCGAAGTCGGTGGTGGAGGCGTGGGCGCGCTTGGTGTGCACCCGGTAGAACTCGCCGTCGGTGGCCAGCCGGGCGGCGATCTGGACGGCTTCTTCGTCGGTGTCGAAGAGCAGGTCGTCGTCGATGTGCTCGGCCAGCCACCCGGTGCGCGGGGCAATGACCGGCAGGCCCATCCCCTGGCAGTCCACCACCGACATCGACCACGGGCACCCGGGCCGGAACGGGGCGATGCCGAAGTGGGAGCCGGCCAGCAGGTCCCGGTAGCGCACGCGGTCGCCGCGGTCGGAGGCGATGGTGACGCCGGGCAGGGCGGCGAGCTCGTCACGGTGCCGCTCGGGGCTGGGATCGAGGCGGACGCGCTCGGGGCTGCGGGTGCCGAACAGGTCCATCACCGTCAATCCCACCGGCGCGTCGGCGGTCAGGCGGCGGGCGAGGGCGGTGAAGCGGGCGGTGCCGTAGTGCGCGTAGAGGCGGTGGTTGTAGATGGCGGCCGCGCGGCCGTCGGGCGGCGGGACGTCGGCGGGGTCACGGACGAGGCGTTCGTCCCTGGGGGCGGGCACGATGTGCAGCTTCTCGGCGAGGTCCACGCCCATGTCCTCGGCCGCTGCCGTGGTCCAGGCGGCGGCCGTGGCGGAGTGGACGAGGACGCGGTCGCAGGCGGCGAGGCCGGCGGCGAAGGCCAGCAGCACCGGCCGGCCGAGGCCGCCGTCGTCCATGGACGGATCGAGCTCCAGGTCGCCGTCATCGGTGAAGGAGAACGGCAGGTAGTGGCAGTACCCCGCGATCCGTGCATCCGTCCCGGCTTCGAGGAGGGCGGCCCGGATCGCGGGGGCGGCCTCGACCTGGTTGGCCACTACCACCTCCGGCTTAACCCGGCGGATGAGGGCCACGAGGGCGTCGAGGCCGGGGTCGAGGCGAGCCCGGTACTTCGTGGACGGCGAGACGGTGGGCGCGAAGCCCACCCGGGCATCCCCGGCCGGCGCCGGGGCGGCCACGGTCACGTCCACGCCCGCGTCGGCGAGCGCGGGGGTGAGGAGGTCGGCGAAGGTGAAGCCGGAGTCGGCCGACAGCCGTCCGGGGTTGGAGATGTTCAGCAGGTACAGCAGCCGCATGATGCTTTTCCCTCCTGCTGGCCCGGGTGGATCCGGGCCGGTCATGGGAAGGAAACCGGGGTCAATAGCGGTGACGGGATGGTGAATCGGCCTCACTCACGGTTCACTCACCTCGTCACCAACCAGCCGGCCGGGCGGGGGCCCTTGATGGGAGAACAGCACGATGCGATGACCGCGGAACAGGCGGCCGAGGCGTTCGCGGCCGAGACCGCCTACTGGCGCGAGGTGAGGGGCCTGTCGAAACGGGCCCTCGCGGCGGCAATGGGCTTCGACCCTTCGTACGTCAGCCACGTGGAGTCCGGGAGGCACAAGCCCACCGAGGACTTCGCCCGCCGCGCGGACGAGGCCCTGGGCGCCGGCAAGGCCATCTGGAAGCGGTGGTGCGACTACGAGGCCGTCAAGGGCCGCAACGGGCGGGCGGTCCTGGCGGCACCCTCGCGGCCGATGGTTCCCGAGCAGCCGTACGCGGCCGGCTCGGCGCTCGTCGTCGAGCACGACGCCGCGCGGCTGGACTACGACGGGCGGCTGTACCGGCTGACGATGCGCCGGCGCTTGCGGAACACCGGAACCGAGCCCGTCACCCGCTACCTGATCCGCATCTCGGTCGACCGCTATCCAGGCGAGCCGGAACGCTCCAACGCCCACTACCGCACCCACCCGCTCACCTGGAACGAACTCGCCCTGAGCTCGACGTGCAGGGGTGAGGCGATGCGCTGGAAGGCCAAACACGACCGCGACGCCTTCAAAGAGGTCTGGCTGCTTTTCGAGAACGACCAGGGCCGCTTCCCCCTCTACCCCGGCGAGTCCGTGTGGATCGAGTACACGTACGCGGTGGGCGACGAGAAATGGGGCCGCTGGTTCCAGCGGGCCGTACGGCTGCCCACCGAGCACCTGGAGGTCCAGCTCGCCTTCCCCGCCGCCCTCGACCCGGTCGTGTGGGGCACCGAAACCTCCATGACCGCCGAGGAGGCGCCGCTGCGGACCGCACCCGTGAGGCGGGACGAGAACGGGACGCGGCTGTTCTCCTGGACGACCTCCACACCGGACCTGCACGCCCGCTACCGTCTTGCCTGGCGCTTTCGCGCGAGGCCCGAACACGACACGATCCGAGGAGACGTCAGGTGACCACGGTGCGGCCCAGCGAGCAGATGCGTGACCTCGGCGTCGTGCAGTACGGCGCCCCCGTCCTCGCCGAAGCCGCCCGGCCCTTTGTCCTGCCGGCCGAGAAGGACACCGCCGAGCAGACCGCCGAGACGCTGTTCGCCGCCATGGAGCGCATCGCCCGCGTCCACCCCTTCGCCAAGGGCATGGGGATCGCGGCCCCGCAGATCGGCATCGCCCGGGCGGCGGCCGTCGTTCAGCCGGCCGACCCCGCCGCCGCGGCGATCGTCCTGCTCAACCCCCGCATCACTGCCCGCTCGGAGGAGATGGACGAGCAGTTCGAAGGGTGCCTGTCCTTCTTCGACGTCCGCGGCATGGTTCCCCGGCCCTTGATGATCACGGTGGTGACCACCGCGCTGGACGGCACCGAGGTCACCACGGTGTACGAGAGGGGCCTGGCCCGGCTCGTCGCCCACGAGATCGACCATCTCCACGGCCTGCTGTACACCGCCCGCATGCGGCCCGGCGTCCAACCGATCTCCGTGGAGGAGTACCGGCAGACCGGCCGCGCGTGGGCGTACGACCAATAAACCCCGGCCACCAGGCATGACCGTGGGCATAGAAGAGAGGAGGTGGGTCGACACCGGCGTGCACGGGCTCCAGGCGCGCCACGACAACGGCCTGGTCCACATCCGCACCGCCGGCGGCGTACGGACGATCGACGTGCCCAGCCTCCGCCGCCTGGCCCAGGCATCCGGCGCCGGGGCCTGGACGCCCGCTCTCGCCCGCACCGTCCTGACCCGCCCCGGGCTGTAGACAAAGCGCCCAGTTCCGGGCAGTTCACCCGTGCCCGGCACCCGGGTCTGCTCGTTGGGCCCGGTGTGACCGACGAGCTGAGCACGACCGCACAGCGCACCTGGTCCTTCTCGACCATCGCCACGCCCCGACGGCGGGTCGCCGAAGTCGTCCACCAGCCCGGCCCCGACGCGTACAGCGATCTCGTCCGGATGCGCCACCCACTCACACCGCGGGAAGCTCACAGCCCGCGAATGGCTTCGGCCAGGTCGGAGCCGTAGGAAGCCCAGCAGATGAGCGAGCCGTCGGCATCGAGCTCTCCCATGAACCACTCGTCATCAGCCCGGGCGAGGCACAGGCCATGAAAGGACAGGATGACTTCGGGCTGAAGAACGTCGTAGTCGGCAGAGCCGAACTTTTCCACAACGACGAGTCGTTCAAGCGAGAGCAGATCCGCTGCGGCATCGCCCGACACCGAACGGACCCGCTCCATCGTCCATCCGTCCGGGAGATCTGCGTTCACTGCCACATGGTCGCAGCCAGGGTGTCTCACAGCCACTCGTTTACTGCGGCGACCGGCACCGTCGCGTGATAGCGGATCGCGAGTTTGTCGTACCTGGTGGCAACGGCTCGGTGGCGCTTACGGGTGATTGATCCCGCACTCGACCGCGTGCCGCTGCTTGTAGTCGTCCCTTGTCGAAGCTCGGCGGGCGGCCGCCGAGCGAGCCGCGCTTCAGTCGATCTCGGACTCGGTCCGCAGAACCGAAATCGTTGCCTTTACCCCGCATATGCGCAGGTAGGAGCGGTTTCTTCGAGAGTCGTACGCCTTGTCGGCCCGCACGCGGTCCGGCCGCTTGCGCGGCCTGCCAAGCCCGCCTGCGGCGATGGCAGATCCGGCACACGATCGCCGAACGCCGGGACCAGCGAGCCAACCGCCAACGCCGTGGAAGCCGCGGCGGCCGACCCACCACCGGGTTCGAGTGGGCACGCTATGCCCGCAGGAACGAAGCCGAACGAACCACCAACGCCCTCAGGGGCTTCCCGGCCGTAGCAACCAGATACGACAAGAAAGCGTACGTCTTCCCAAGCACGGTCACGCCGCGATCCGGTTATGGCTTCGGTGAGGACCTGCCAGACAATCCCTCGTCGGCTCCTGGCGCTGTGAATGCGCGAGCGCCCGCCTGCCAGGTGCGGTCGAGGTCGGAGCCGTCGGGGTAGCGGCGGTCGAGTTCGAGGTCGACCATTCCGTGCGCGTACGACCAGAGAGCCTGGGCCAGGTGGGGATCCTCAGTGGCGAGGAAGAAGGGGCTGCCGGCCCATTCCTCCAGTCCGTCGGGCAAGGCCTCGCGTGGCAGGGGGCCGGTGGTAGAGAGACGGTACAGGCCCGGGTGGGCGAGTGCATGCCGCCGGTATGCGGCCAGGAGCGCCGGGACGCGGTCGAGGGCGGACGCCTTGCGCAGAGCAGTGTGCAGGGCGGCGCCCATCTCGGCGAGCCCGTCTTCCACAAGGGCTGTTTCCACGGCTTCCTTGTTGCGGAAGTGTTTGTAGAGAGAGGGGGCGCGGATGCCGAGGCGTTCGGCGAGGGCGCGCATGGTGAGCTCATCGCGACCGCGCTCCTCCAGCAAGTCGCGGGCGGCGGCGACGATCTGGGCGGCGCGGGAGGTGCGCGGGGTGCGGGCTGGCTGCTGAGCGGAGTTCACTGCCGCTCCGCTCGCTGCTTGAGGGCGGTGTTCATGGCTGCGAAGGCGTCGTGGACATCGAGCTTGCGTCGTACGAAGGGCACGGCCACGAGTGCGCCGGTGAAGGTCTCGGCCTGGGTGAGGCGCACGCTGTCAGGGCCGGTCTCCTCGATGAGGAAGGCGTGTTCCCCGTCGAGGAGACGCGGTACCCAGAGATGTCCGAGCCAGCGCAGTTCCTGTCCGGGTACAGCGGCGCGGACCCTGGCACGAAAGCGCATGGTGGTGCCGTTGTTGACGAGGACGTTCTCCAGCACGGCGCCTGCCTCGGGCGTGCCTTTGGCGCTGACGATGAAAGGGTTCCACTGCGCGTAGGAGGCGAAGTCGGTGAGCACCTGCCACACGCGGAGGGCCGGAGCGGCGATGTCGATGTGAGTGCGGACGGTGTGCATGAGAACCCCGGTTGAGAGACAGCGTGGCTAACAGTGTTAGCTCAAAGTAAGGCTAACACTGTTAGCCACACAAGGCCGCGAACCTTTGGACTTGCTCACCGGGGGCGAGGCGTCATGCTCCTTCGGAGGGACGGGGCGGGCGGGGCGGGGAAGTTCCGGTGCAGTCGAGGTCGCGGCCGGCGTAGCACGACCGCCCCTCAGCTTGGGCACATCACCGGCCCATCGAGCACCCCCTAACCCGCGGGTTCCCGCCCGTCGGCCGGATGCGACAGGCACCCGCACACGCCGACCGGTGGCCGGCCACCTGCAGCGCCCCCACCGGGCCGGACCGCATCGCGCAGCTGACCGTCATAGAGCCCGACGGGACACTGTTCTGCACCGGCACGATCGCTCCCCCGCCCCAGTGGACCGCAGGAGTCGAGCAATACGGCTGGAGCGTGCTGTACGTGGGAAAGACGGCTTCTGTGCCTGTGCGCTCGTTCGCCCGGCGGTCCGGACGGTCGGAGGGCTGTGTTCGATCTGCTGAGACGGATCGTGGGTTTGTCCACCGAGCTGTCGACGCCCGCAGGCACTCTGACTAGGCAGAATTCAGGAGACGACTGGAACGGTCGCGCCACGACGATCGCCTTCTCCAGCGCACTGTTCCGCCCTCGCACCGCCGTACTCATCCCTAACAGCGGACGGCGTACGAGTATTCAGTCGGGCGGCGTGCCTGGCGGGTTTCGCGACTCCGTGTGCTCGCCGATTCACCTCCGATTCGTGATTCGTACGGACGCGACATACGTTCTGCTTTTGGGAGATCTTCGCAGATCACCTAGCGTCTTTCGCTGTTCGCCTTCACTGTATACATGAAGCCGATCTTCGAGCGAAAAGGAGTGTGACGTGTCCGGTGAACTGGTAGGAGAGATCGAAAACATGGTCAATGCGACCCGGGTCACGGATGTGGAAAACGACACGGTGCGATTGGAGTATTCGGCCCGCGGCAGTGGTCAGGTGAACGGTCATCAAGTGACCGACGTGGCAACGCACGAGTCGGTGCGTCTGAGCGACGGGACGGAAACGGCAACCGTGAAAATCGCGGTCCACGCCGTGCAGGGTGATGACCTGCTGGTCCTGACAGGCAGCGCGTCAGGAATCGCGCACGGTGGTTCGGTGCGATTCGAGGGGGTTTTGCACGCGCGCAGCACCGCCAAGAAATTCCGTGACCTGAACGGGAAATCGTTGCTGGCGCGAGCGGAAATGACCGACGCTGGAACGGTGAAACAGGTGTGGCGGCGCTTGCCTGAGTAGTAGATCGCGTTTCCGCCGGCCTGCTGTGCCGTCAAGCGACCTCGTGCTCTACGCCGGCGAACGCGAGGGCAAGTGCACAGGATGCGGGAAGAACCTTTCCGCGGACCTTCGTGATGGACCAGTGCGCGCCACCCGGGAGAAATGATGACCGAATACCGCGGCAATTCCGTCGGCATGCCGGCCGAGCCCGTGGCCGTGATCGGGGCTTCGTGTCGTCTGCCGGGTGGCGTGGACTCGTTGAGCGCACTGTGGCGGCTGCTGGAGGAGGAGCGGGAGACGGTCGGTCCGGTGCCGAAGGACCGGTGGGGCGCCCAAGCGCTGGAGCAGGCCCTGCCCGAGCAGGTAGCGGCGCTGATCCGTTTCGGCGGATGGCTTGAAGGGGATATCGGCGCGTTCGATCCGCAGGCGTTCGGGATGTCGGGGCAGGAGGCGGACTGGCTGGATCCGCAGCACCGGCTGCTGCTGATGGTCGCGTGGGAGGCGCTGGAACACGCCGGCATCCCCTTGCAGGCCCTGCGGGGCTCCCAGGCAGGTGTGTTCGCGGGAATGTACTCGATGGACAACCTGCTGCGCGGGCACCGCCGTCCGCAGGAAGCGGACGCGTACTGGTTCTCCGGTGCCGTGCACGGGGTGGGAGCGGGACGGTTGTCGTACCTGCTGGATCTGCACGGCCCCAGTCTGGCGGTCGACACCGCCTGCTCCTCGTCGCTGGTCGCGGTGCACCTGGCGTGCCAGGCGCTGCGGGCCGGTGAGTGCCCGATCGCGGTGGCGGGTGGCGTCTCGGCCGCGTTGGGGCCGGAAGTCAGTGCGGCCTCGGCCCGGTGGCGGATGTACTCGCCTACCGGCCGGTGCCGGGCCTTCGACGAAGGGGCCGACGGGTATCTGCGGGCCGAGGGCTGCGGCATTGTTGTTCTCAAACTGCTGGCTGCCGCCCAGGAGGACGGGGACCGGGTCCTGGCGGTTCTGCGGGGATCGGCCGTCAACCAGGATGGCGACTCCGGCCAGTTGACCGTGCCCTCCTCCCGGGCGCAGGCGGCCGTGTTCGCCGAGGCCCTGGACCGGGCCCGGGTGGATGCCGGGCGGGTGGGCATGGTGGAGGCGCACGGTACGGGCACACCGGTGGGGGACCCGCGGGAGTTCGCCGCAGTGAAGGAGGTCTACGGAACGGGGCCCGGACGGTGTGCGATCGGGTCGGTGAAGACGAATATCGGCCACACCGAGCCTGCCTCCGGCGTGGCGGGACTGCTGAAGGCCATCGTGTGCCTGCGACGCGGCCTGGTGCCGGCCAGCTTGCACTTCACCCGGTGGCACCCCGACATCGACGCTGGCGGATGCCGGCTGTTCGTGCCCACACGGGCCACTGAGTGGCCGGTGCCGGGTCGGCCCCGGCTGGCGGCGGTCTCCTCCTATGGCGTCGGAGGCACCAACGCGCACGTCATCGTCGAGGAAGCCCCGGCCGCACCGTCACGGCGACCGCCGGAGTCGAAGGACCTGTCCCAGGCCCGGGTGGGGGCGTTCCTGATCAGCGCGGCCTCCCCGGGGGCGTTGCGGAAGTCCGCGGCGCGGCTGGCGACCTGGCTGGAGGGGGACGGTGCCGGGGAGTCGCTGAGGGATGTGGCCTACACGCTGGCGGTGCGGCGCTCGTACCAGACGCACCGGGCCGCTGTGGTGGCGGCAGACCGCGGCGAACTGGCCGAGGGGCTTCGCCGGCTGGCGGCCGGTCGGCCGTCGACCGCCGTGACCACCGGCCGGGCCGCGCCGCAGGGGCACGGGGCGGTGTTCGTCTACTCCGGTCACGGCTCGCAATGGGCCCGGATGGGCCAGGGGCTGCTCGGCAGGGACGCGGCGTTCACCGCGGCTCTCGAGGAAGTGGAACCGCTGGTGCGGGCGGAAAGCGGCTTTTCCCTGCACGGGGTCCTCACCGCCCGCACGGTGGTGAGCGGGGTGGAGCGGGTCCAGCCGACCCTGTTCGCCCTGCAGGTGGCGCTGACGGCGATGTGGCGTGACCGCGGGGTGGTGCCGGCAGCTGTCATCGGGCACTCGATGGGCGAGGTCGCCGCTGCCGTGGTCTGCGGAGCGCTGAGCCTGCCCGACGGTGTGAAGGTGATCTGCCGCCGCTCCCGGCTCCTCACCCGCGTCCGCGGCGGGGCGATGGCGGTCGTACGGCTGCCTGCCGAGGAGACGGCCAGGGCTTTGGCGGAGGGCGGCTGCGACCAAGTGGAGGTGGCGGTCATCGCCTCCCCGAACAGCACAGCGATCTCCGGGGACGCCACCCAGATCGAACGCCTGCTGCAACAGTGGGAAGAAGCAGGGGAGGTCGAGGCCGCCCGGGTGGCGGTGGAGGTGGCCTCCCACTCCGCACAGATGGACCCCATCCTCGCCCCCTTGCGCGACCGGCTCGCCGAGGTACGGCCGCAGCCCGCGTCCATCCCCTTCTACAGCACCGTCGCCGAAGACCCCCGCGCGCCGGTCAGGCTGGACGCCGGGTACTGGGCGGACAACCAGCGCCACCCGGTACGGTTCGCCGCAGCCGTCCAAGCCGCCCAGAGCGCGGGCCACCGCCTGTTCGTCGAAGTCAACGCCCATCCGCTGCTGGCCGGTGCGATGACCGAAACGCTGGCCGCCCACGGAGCCGGGGAGGCCGTGGTCGTGCCCACCCTGCGGCGGGACGGACACGAGGAGCGGGACTGCGCCGCCCACGTGGCCGCCGTGCACTGCGCCGGCTATCCCGTGCCCTGGAACACGCACGTCGAGGGCCGGTTGGTGGACGTCCCGAGCACCTGCTGGGAGGAACACCATCACTGGATCGAACCGTCCGAGCTGAGCCGGGGCCTGCCCTCCGCCGCCGGCGTCACCGCAGGGCATCCCCTGCTGGGCGGGCATGTCCTTGACCCGGCCCGGCCCGGGCGGCACCTGTGGCAGGCCACCGTCGACCTGCAGCGGCAAACCTGGCTGAAGGATCACCAGGCCGTCGGGGGACCGGCCATGGCCGGGGCGGCCTGGTGTGAGATGGCCCTGACCGCCGCCACCCACATCTTCACCGAGCCCGTGCGGAAAGTATCCGTGCGGCAGGTGACCTTCGACGCGTTCCTGCACCTCGGCGAGGACCCGGTACACCTGGCCTGCAGTGCCCAGGAGAACGGCGGCTCAGCCGTATGGAAGGCCATGGCACGATCCGGGGACGACTTCGAACCCCACGCCGGCGCCACCCTCGCTCTCGCGGCCGAGGAGAGGTGCCCCGACCGCCTGCCGGTGGAAGACCTCCGCCGTCGCTGCCCCGTCGAGACGGACCTCGCAGCCCTGCGGGCCCGCTGGGCCGACACCTGCGCCGTCGCCTACGGCCCGGCCTTCCGTACCCTCCAGAGTCTGCACCTCTCACCGGACAACGCCCGGCCCGAGGCCCTCGCCCGCTTGACCGTCCCCGACGCGGCTCGCCCATACACCGGCGGCTTCGCCTGGCATCCGGTGCTGCTGGACGGGTGCCTACAGGCCCTTCTGGCCCTGTGGACCAGCCGCACCGACCTGCCACCGGGCACCGCCTACCCGCAAGGCATCGGCGAACTGCGCGTACACGGTGACACATCCACCGGCATCTACTGCCACGTCCGCGCCGACGAACTCGACGAACACACCGTCACCGGATCCCTGCGACTGCTGGACGCCACCGGGAACATCGTCGCCCGCGCCGAAAACGTCCGCTTCGCCCACGCCCCGAAGTATCCGGGCGCCGGCCGTCTGCAGCGCTACCTCATCCAGCACCGCTGGCAGCCTCAGCCCTCGGCCGGCTCCCCGAGCCGGCGGGACACCACATGGCTGCTGCTCACCGAAACCCAGGACCTGCACCCGTGGCACCGCGACTTCGCCCAAGCCCTCGGCCGGCCCGCGCTCGCCTGCGCCCCGCCCACATCGGCCCCGAACGACGAAGCCGAGGGGATCCGCCAGGCCCTCGCCATAGCTCTACACAGCGCACAGCCTTGCACCGACGTCGTCGTCGTCCTCGAACCGGACACCACCACCGGCACAGACAACGACATCGCTGCCGCGCAGCGGGCCCAGCAGCGCACAGCCCGCCTCACCGCCACCGCTCAGGCCCTGACCGACCACCACCCACCCCCTCGCCTGCACATCCTCAGCCACCACGGCCACGCCGTCCGCGAGGACGACACCGTGGCGCTCGGCCACGCCGGGCTGCGCGGGGTCCTGCGCACGCTTCTCTACGAGCACCCGGAACTACAGCCCACCCTCTACGACACCGACACCCGCACCCCCGCGCAGGAAGTGGCCGCCCAACTGCTGGCCGACGACCTGGAGGACGAGGTGGCCTGGCGAGACGGCGACCGCTACGTCGCCCGTCTGGTCCCCGCCCCCCTGAGCCCGGCCGAGCGCCGCACCACCGAAAACCGGATCGATCACCTGCCAGTACGCGCCGAACCCGACGGCACCACCATGACGTTCACCGCCACCCAACCGCCCCCCGAACCGGCAGAGCACCAGGTGACCGTCGCCGTGCACACCACCTGCCCCTTCGAAGACGGGCCCGGCGCGCCTGCACCACATGCCTGTAGCGGCACCGTGACAGCAGCGGGGCCACGAGCGTCCCTGACCGCCGGGCAAGAGGTCGCTGTCGTGACCACCGACACCGACCTGGTCAGCCACCTGACGGTCGACGACCGCTGGTGCGTCCCGGTACCCGCCCACCAGGACGCCGCCGAGCTGGCCTGCTCACTGCTGCCCTACCTGACCGCCCACTACGGCCTGCACCACCTGGCCCGCATCCGCCCCACAGACCGCGTCCTGATCATCGGCTCCCGGCCCCTGGCACTGGCCGCCCGGCACACGGCCACCGCCGTCGGAGCCGAGGTGCACGCCCTCCCCTCGGTCACCGACTGCCGCGACCGATGGGACATCATCGTCGACACCACCTCTGCCCCCGACCCGGCCACCCACGCCCTCCTTGCTCCGGCAGGCCAACTACTGGTCACCACCTCCCACGCTAGGCAACCCGGCTCGCAATCCATCGCCGCGCGCCTGGTGGACACCTCCGCCCTCCTGAACACGACGCCCACCGCAGCCGCCGGTCTGCTCGCAGAGGTAGCCGACGCCCTTCTCCGCCAGACGCTGCCGATCCTGCCCGTCGCCCGGCTACCCCTGGAGGACCTGGCCCGCCCAGCCCCCTCCCGCCAGCTCGCGGCCTACCAGTGGCCCACCGGCACCATCACGGCCTTCCTGACACCCGACCGCGTCCCCCTCGTCCGCCCCGACGGCGCTTACGTCATCACCGGCGGCCTGGGTGACCTGGGCGTGGTGTTGTGCCGCTGGCTCGTCGGCAACGGTGCCGGCACCATCGTCCTGAACAGCCGCTCCCAACCCGGCCAACACACCTCCGCCCTCCTGAGCGAACTCCGGCGCACCGGCACCCGGATCGAAGTGATCTGCGCCGATCTGGCCGAGCCCGGCACCGCCGACCATCTGCTGCGCACCGCCGAACGCCATGGCCACAGCCTGCGTGGAGTCATCCATGCCGCGGCCGTGGTCGACGACGCCACCATCACCGGCATCACCGAGGATCTGCTGGAGCGGGTCTGGCGTCCCAAGGCCCGGGGAGCATGGCTGCTGCACGAGGCCTGCGAGGGGTACGACCTGGACTGGTGGGTGGGCTTCTCCTCCTTCGTCTCGCTCCTCGGATCCCCCGGCCAGACCGCTTACGCCTCCGCCTCCGCCTGGCTCGACGCTCTCATCACCCACCGCGCGGCCGCCGGACTGCCCGCCACCGGCATCAACTGGGGCGCCTTGGCCGACACCTGGGCCGAGACCGGCATCAACGCCCGCACCCTCGGCGACCGCGGCTTCGCCACCATCCCCCTCGACGACGCCCTGGCCGGGCTCGAAACGCTCCTCACTCACGCCCGCACACACACCGGCTTCGTCACCCTCAACCTGGCCCGCTATCTCGATCTCTACCCCACCGTCGCGGCCTCCCCCTGTCTCAGTCCGCTCATGCCCGCCGCCGCGCCCACCAGCGGAGCTGGCCACCCCTCCGGAGACAAGGCGCCGCTCGATGCGCTGCTGCAAGCTCCGCGCGGCCGACGGCGCCAACTGCTGCAAGAACTCTTGACCGAGCAGGCCGCCGTGCTCCTAGGCTGCTCACCCGATCGCGTCGAGCCGCACATCCCGCTACCCGCACTGGGCATGGACTCCCTCATCACCATCCGGCTTCGCAACCGCCTCCAGCACACCCTGAGCACCGCACTGCCCCGTACGGTGCTGCACAGCCAGGCGACCATCACCGCGCTGGCCGCGTACCTCGACGACCATCTGCCCCACCTAACCGACACCAACGCGGTGCCCCCCAGTCGGGACAGACGAGGTCCGGCAGCAGTGGCGAAACGTCGCGCCTCGACTGGCCAGCTATAGAGCCACGGACTGGCCAACTGCAGATCCACACCGTCGCCTGACCTGTTGACGGTGAGCGGCGGATGGAGTTCTACCGCGAGCTCCTGGCGGCCGCGCCGGAGGAGGCTGAGGCGGTCCTGCGCCGCTGGTGGTGCGAGGTGATGCTCGACACCGATCCGGCCGGCGACGCCCTCGCGGAGGCCGCGCTGAACGGCACACTGCCGACCAAGAGCGTTGCCGCAGCCATCGCACGGCGCCGCGAGGCGGGCCTTCCCGTTGAGTGAGCCGCACGAGGAGGAGCCGGAAGGCTGGCCCTGCGAGCTGTCCGGCGAAGTCGACGCGCTGCTGGGCGACCCCTCGCTGCCGGGCGAGGTCTTCGGGGCGATCATTGCGGCGACGGTCCAGATCAACCAGACCAGAGGCAGGTGCCTGGCAGCACCGCCTCGGCGAAGTGGCCGCAGCAGCGACGGTTACCGCTCGGCCGCGACGGGTCCCTCGGCGTCGCCGAGTACGTCATCGTCGCCGACGCCTACCCACCGCACTGCGTCCTGACCCGGGTCCAGCTCTACGACCTGGGCCGCTGAGGACCACCTGTCGACGGCACGGCGGAGATGAACATGCAGGTGGCACGAGTCCGGCGGTGCGGCGTTGGTGGCGTGGCGATGCGGAGTGCCGTTGTCTCTCGTTTTCTGACGGAGGCTGCGAGAGGGTGGCGGCATGAGTGAGGGACACAGGGGCCTGCGGCCGCCCGGGACGACACCGGACCTCTGCCGCGAAGTCGCTGCCACCTGCGCCGACAGCTGGTTCACCACCATCGCCGACGCCGATCACATGGTGCCCTTCGAACGCAGCGCGGAGATCGTCGACCTGATTACCCGCTTCTTCACCGAGCAGCCGCTGACCGGCCTGTCCTACTGCCCCGACGCCGAACACATCTCCCAGGAACTACTCCCGTAGTCCCGGCCCAGCGGACGCAGGTCCGGCTGACGTCGACCGCATGCGCTGGCTTCCGGCCTGCTCGTACAGCTGCTCCAGGGTGGCGTGGCCGTCACACACAGCCGTCCGTGCCGCTGAGGGCAGGCCGCCCCTGCCTCCAGTGCACTTCGCCCAGCCCCACGAGAGCCTGCGCACAGGCAGCCCATCACCTCCGCCTCGCCGGCCCCGCCCATAGCTTCCGATGCAACTTCTCCAATCCGGCAGCTCCGCTGCGCCCCGTGGTTCCCGGCGAGCGGGCCGGCCCCATCGGGCACGCGGAGCCTGGGGCTTCATCACCAGGGCGGTTGCACACCGCAGTTCCGGGCGTGGCTGAGCTGAGGCCCGGTCCGCTCAGCACCGCAATGGCGCAAGGGTGTGTTTGGCGATGTTCCGCTATTGGCGGGCCTCAGCCGCTGGCCCGGCAGCATGACTCCCTGCCCGCGCGGCCTGCCCGCTGTCGTGGCTGACTTTCTTGGCGGAGCCCCATGCGCTCGCGCCCCCTGCGCTCATCGATTGCAGTTGCGGTTTCCAGGATCACGCGAATATGATCATGAACGCCCATCGGAAATCCTCTTCATGAGGAAACCTAGCGGAAGACATTAAGAGTGAAGACATCTCAGAGAGCTGCCGCCGTAGCGATATCAGCCGCTACCGTTTTTATCATGACGTCGGGAGTGAGCCAGGCGCGAGACTGGACCGAAGGAGATGTGACCTTCCGCAACAGGGGTAGCGGGAAGTGCCTTGAGATTGCGAATTCCAGCAAGTCCAACGGCGCCCGCGCTCAGCAGTGGGACTGCAACGGCCAGGCAGGAGCCCGCTGGCGGGCCGTGGACGGGTACGACGGCACGTACCAGTTGGTCAACGTGAATTCTCACAAGTGTCTTGAGGTAGCGGATTCGCGCCGCGACAACGGCGCCCCGATCCAGCAGTGGGACTGCGCGGGAAATAAGACTCAGAGCTGGAGGAAGATGGACCTGAACGGCGACTACGGGGCCTTCTTCATCAACGAAAACAGTGGAATGCTGCTGGAAATCGAAAACTCAAGCCGTAGCAATGGTGCACGCGCCCAGCAGTGGAACATGGGATCCAATGCGACGGGTCAGAATTGGTTCATCTACTGGGCCTAAAATCGTCGCTTATCCCTCGCCCGTTGCTTGGTTACGCGCAGTCGCTTCGTGGGACGAGAGCTCTTCCGGGCTCCCCACGAAGGCGGGTCCGCAGCCAGGCGGCAGACGTTCGACCACCATGGCGATGGCCTGTTCCGAGGTTGCCGCCGGGCCGACCGTCTCCTTGCGGGAGGGACCGGACACCCAGTAACCGCCTCCCACAGCGGGCTGGATGTAGGGGATGTCCCATGTCCAGCGGAACCCCGTGCAACGGCTGAAGTGCAGCTCTCCCATGCCTGCCCAGGGGAACAACTGCCGCAGGCGCGGCTCCACGTAGGCCGCATCCAGCAGCTCCGTACGTACGCGCCCGTCAGCACGTATTTCTGCCCAGCCCGCTTCGGTGACAGCTTCGCCTGGTTGATTCGGGTCCACACCGCCCATCCTCCTGGACAGCCTGAACCCGTCTGCGAGCGGCCTCTGTCGGGTGGGTGCCGACTCTACGCGTCTGGGCTTGGTGCCCTTTTGATGGCGGCTGGGGCGCGTGTAGAGTTCGCCGGCCGTGGCGACCGGGCCCAGGGCATCGGCCGGAACGCCCTCGGGCTCGGGGAACGCGCGACGGGACAGCCCGCACATCGCCCGGTTCTGCCCTCCACGGCCTCAGTGATAATCGCGCCCGCCGGCCGTCGTGCCGCCGCTTGAGCCGGGATTGACACCGCTGGGCGGCAGCAGCCTCACCCCTGGGACGGCGCCAATGCGTCGGCCGATCCATCCGGCTTGGGAGATCGCCACCTCCCTGGGGCCTGCTGAGCGGTCCTGTGTGTTCATCGGTGGGTCAGCATTGCGGCGGGACGGCGTCGGGGTGGTCATCGGTCCACTCGAGCTCGCCATCACTGTGGTACTCGTCGGCATGGCCGAGGTCCTGCTCGCACTGGGCCCACAGGCCCTCGCCGTCCGGGAACAGCGCGGTGCACGCGCCGGGCTCCGGTTCCGGGGGCGGAGCCACAAGGCCGGCGTTGGTCAGGAGGGCCGCCACGATGTCGTCCGTAGCAGCTGGGGTGAGAGTGGTCCCGGATCGGCGGGCGGCCTCGCGGACGCGCCGGGCCGCGTCCTGGTATTCGTCGTTGGTGAGAACGCGCCGTGCGGCGGTGTTCTCGTCCATCGGGTCTCCCAAGGTGGTCCTCATCGGCGGCGGGGGCAAGGGGTGCGGCCGGGTGGCCGCCGGCCCGTCAGAAGCGTGAATCCGCAGGCCCGTCCCCGCCGGGGCAGGCGTCGCACCTGCGACGAAGACCCCGGGGGGACCGGCGCTGTGCCGAGTGCTTGCCGTACCGCTCAATGTCGTCGTGGACGGCCTGGTGGAACCATTGCTGACGCCCGTGATCCGGCTCTGGACAGCAAGCACCGGCCCGGCCGGCAAGCTTCGCAAGGTTGATCAGAGCTGCGGCAGGGCGTCAGCAGGCGACGGAGGACCGGGCAGCGTTGTTGTAGGAGCAGGTGTCCCAGACCTTGGCGGTGCTGGTGCGCAGAGTGGCCTTGTCTTTGTCGTTGTTCCAGACGTAGGCGCGGCGGTTCTGGTAGCGGTCCGTGGCGGTGTCGCGGCCCTGGCCCGTGTGGATCTTGACGGTCTTGCCGGCGGCCAGGGTGTAGGTGCCGAAGGTGTACTTGTAGCCGGTGTTGTCGGTGAGGGTCCAGCTCTTGAGGCTGACGGGCTTGCTGGTGGTGTTCTTGATGCGGACCCACTCGGCGTTCAGGCTGGTGTTGGACCGTGTGTCGGAGCCGGGGCTGTTGTAGTAGATCTCAGCGATGGACACCGAGCCGGCCGCGGAGGCCGGGCTGGCGGTGACCATTGCGGCCGCAGCGGCACTGACGGCGAGCACGGTGGTCAAGATGCGGTCCCGCACGGTTCCCCCTCAATGATGCGACGATCCCACTAACTGGTCATTTCAGAATGCGGTTCTGAGTCGTCGTAAGCAGATGACGCCGCAGGCAAGTTGGAGCAGGGCCAGGTGGAGGTCGGCGCGTATC
>NZ_JBEYZW010000110.1:0-22095 GCF_040646215.1 Streptomyces sp. NPDC046215
GCGGGCGCGTCCTCAAGCGCCGGACGGGCTTATGTGGCTGAGCTCAGCCACATCAGCCCGTCCTGGGGCACCTCCTGGGGGCACCCCCAGCGGTAGCTGGGGGAGGTAGCTGGGGGAGCTTGAGGACACCGCCGCGCAGCGGTGGCGCACCCCTACCGCCCCACCCCCGGGCCGGCAGGCCCCAGCGCGCCGAGTATCCACGGCGCGTTCCTCTTGTCGGCGGTGATGAGCACCTGCGCGTCGCCGTCGCGGCACTCCACGACCACTTGGGCCCGCTTCTGCCGCAAGGTCACGCCGGGCCCGCTCCGCCAGGTGCGGACGGCCGCCGGGTCCCGCCAGGAGGGCACGCGGACGCGGTCCGCGACCAGGGTGGCCGGGGCCTGTGTCCGGGCGGCGCGGCCGTCCGGGTCGGGCGTCACCGCGAGCCGGCCGGGGCCCACCACCAGGAAGCCGTCCGCGCCCGGCAGGTACGGGCCCTCGCCGCGCACGGCGAAGCCCTCGAAGCACATCTCCCGCTCGGGCACGAGCGGAGTGATCTCCAGCGTGTCGATGGGCCGCCGCCTGCGCACCCGGATCCACAGCAGGGCCCCGGCCAGCACGGGGACGGCGCAGAACGACGTGAGCACCACGGCCGTCGACGCCGTCTCGGTGACCAGCGGCGCGAGGAAGGCGAGGACCGCGACCAGGGTGCCCGTCACCGTCGGCACGGCGATCTGCCAGGGCCTGAGCGCCGGGTTGTCGGAGGGCCTGCGGGCCCACCACGCCGCGCACACGAACAGCGTCGCGCTCAGGCACAGCAGCGCCATGCCGGTGCCGAACGGGAAGCGGTAGGAGTCCTTGGGCTGGTCGTCGGTGTCCTGCCGCATGCCGTGGAAATCCAGGTAACGGATCTTGCCCCGCCAGGTCGTGGCGGTGACCTTGTTGCCCACGGCGACGGCTCCGTAGACCGAGGCCGGCCCGCTCATGTCCACGCGGTGCACGGTCCCGCCGCGCTCGGTGAGCGTCAGCCAGTAGTGCTTCCCCTCCGTCTCGACCTTCGTCACGGCCGCCTCCAGCGCCCTGCGGCAGTCCGTGGACGGCTCGCCCTCCACGCAGACGGACGACGTCGCCAGCGCGCGCCCGCCGGCGAACTTGCCGGGCACCGTGACGAACAGCAGATAGGCCGCGGCGCACGCGAGGACGAGACCGAGCAGCGCCGCGGAGAGGACCGGCGACAGCACCGGCTTCCGGCGCCGGGAACGGGCCCTGCTCACGAGGTTCTCGCGGACGGAAGGAAGATCGACATGCCGCATATTCTGCCTGCGGTCCGGGGGTGCCCCCGCACGGCGGCTCACCCCGGTCCGGGGCGCCGCGCCCGTACGGGACAATGGATCCATGACTCTGTTCCGCGACGACGGCACCGTGCCGCGCACCCGGGCGGCGGACCGGATCACGCTGCCGGGCGCCCGTGGGGGCCGGTCGTGAGTCTTTTCCGTGACGACGGCGTGGTCCTGCGCACCCGGAAGCTCGGCGAAGCCGACCGCATCATGCTGTTTTCTCCTGGGGGGCGACCCCCGTACCCCCGGCCGGAAACCCGTGGGGGCCGGTCGTGAGTCTTTTCCGTGACGACGGCGTCGTCCTGCGCACCCAGAAGCTCGGCGAAGCCGACCGCATCATGCTGTTTTCTCCCGGGGGGCGACCCCCGTACCCCCGGCCGGAAACCCGTGGGGGCCGGCGGTGAGTCTTTTTCGTGACGACGGCGTCGTCCTGCGCACCCAGAAGCTCGGCGAAGCCGACCGCATCATCACCCTGCTCACCCGGGGGCACGGGCGCGTGCGCGCCGTGGCCCGCGGCGTGCGGAAGACGAAGTCGAAGTTCGGGGCGCGGCTGGAGCCCTTCTCCCATGTGGACGTGCAGTTCTTCGCGCGCGGCAACGAACTCGTCGGCCGCAGCCTGCCGCTGTGCACCCAGAGCGAGACCATCGCTCCGTACGGTGGCGGCATCGCCACCGACTACGCCCGCTACACCGCCGGTACCGCCATGCTGGAGACCGCCGAGCGGTTCACCGACCACGAGGGCGAGCCGGCCGTGCAGCAGTACCTCCTGCTCGTCGGAGGCTTGCGGACGCTCGCCGCGGGGGAGCACGCCCCGCACCTGATCCTCGACGCCTTCCTGCTGCGCTCCCTCGCCGTCAACGGCTACGCGCCCAGCTTCGGGGCGTGCGCCAAGTGCGGCATGCCCGGCCCGAACCGGTTCTTCTCGGTGGCCGCGGGCGGCGTGATCTGCGCGGAGTGCCGGGTCCCGGGAAGCGTCGTACCCTCCTCGGAGTCGATCGAGCTCCTCGGCGCGCTGCTGACGGGGGACTGGGCGACGGCGGACGCGTGCGAGGCGCGGCACGTCCGGGAGGGCAGCGGCCTCGTGGCGGCCTATTTGCACTGGCACCTGGAGCGGGGGCTCCGTTCCCTCCGCTACGTAGAGAAGTAACCGGTATCGAGGAGAAGTGGCACCCATGGCACGACGCGGGATTCTTGGCCGTTCCCGACGCGAGTACCTCACCCCTGAGCCGCATCCGTCCGGGGCCCGGCCGCCGAAGATCCCCGGCGAGCTGGTCCCCCACCACGTCGCGGTCGTCATGGACGGCAACGGCCGCTGGGCGAAGGAGCGCGGCCTGCCGCGCACCGAGGGGCACAAGGTCGGCGAGGGCGTCGTCATGGACGTGCTCAAGGGCTGCCTGGAGCTGGGCGTCAAGAACCTCTCCCTGTACGCCTTCTCGACCGAGAACTGGAAGCGCTCGCCCGAAGAGGTGCGCTTCCTGATGAACTTCAACCGCGACGTCATCCGCCGCCGCCGGGACGAGATGGACGAGCTGGGCATCCGGGTCCGCTGGACCGGCCGGATGCCGAAGCTGTGGAAGTCGGTGGTCGAGGAGCTCCAGGTCGCCCAGGAGCAGACCAAGAACAACGACGCCATGACCATGTACTTCTGTGTGAACTACGGCGGGCGCGCGGAGATCGCGGACGCCGCGGCGGCCATAGGGCGGGACATCGCCGCGGGCCGGCTCGACCCGTCGAAGGTCACCGAGAAGACCTTCGCGAAGTACCTCTACTACCCCGACATGCCGGACGTCGACCTGTTCGTCCGACCGTCCGGCGAGCAGCGCACGTCGAACTACCTGATCTGGCAGAGCGCCTACGCCGAGATGGTCTTCCAGGACGTCCTGTGGCCGGACTTCGACCGCCGTGACCTGTGGCGCGCCTGCCTGGAGTACGCGCAGCGCGACCGCCGCTTCGGCGGCGCGCTGCCCGACGGGGACGAACTCACCAAGAGCTGAGGGACTCCCGCGGCCCCTGCGGGCTACTGCCGCTTGGCGCAGTCCCCGCAGGTGCCGAAGATCTCGATGGTGTGGGCGACGTCCACGAAGCCGTGCTCCGCCGCGATCGAGTCCGCCCACTTCTCCACGGCCGGGCCCTCGACCTCGACGGCCTTGCCGCAGAGCCGGCACACCAGGTGGTGGTGGTGCCCGCTGGAGCAGCGGCGGTAGACCGCCTCCCCCTCGCTGGTGCGCAGCACGTCGACCTCGCCGGCGTCGGCCAGGGACTGCAGGGTGCGGTAGACGGTGGTCAGACCGACCGAGGCACCGCGGTGCCTGAGCATGTCGTGGAGTTCCTGCGCACTGCGGAACTCGTCCACCTCGTCGAGCGCGGCCGACACCGCGGCCCGCTGCTTGGTGGACCGGCCGCGTACCGGGGGACCCGCGGTCACCACAGTTGCCTCCAAAAGCTCGCCTGAACACCCATCCGCACGTGTCGCATCGCCAATTGTGCCAGTACGCACGTCCGGGCAGGCAAGCCCGGACGTGCGGAGCGGGCCGGCGGGCGGCGCGACGGTGCGGTGCGGGGCGTCAGACCCGCACGTCGTCCGGCGTGGTGCGGGCGCCGGGCACGTCCAGCGTGCAGCCCTCGCCGGCCGCCGCCCGCCGGGCGCGCTTCCTCGCCAGGGGAGCCGCCAGCACCGTCAGCGCGACGAACACGCCGATGGCGAGCAGCACGATCGTCGAGCCCGAGGGCACGTCCGCGTAATACGACGTGGCGGTGCCGGACACGGCGACCAGCACGCCGATGGCGATCGCCAGCGAGAACGTCATCGCGAAGCTGCGCGCGATCTGCTGCGAGGCCGCGACGGGGATCACCATCAGGGCGCTGACCAGCAGCAGGCCCACGACGCGCATGGCGACGGTGACGGTGAGCGCGGCGGTGACCGCCAGCAGCAGGTTCAGCAGGCGCACCGGCAGGCCGGTGACGCGGGCGAACTCCTCGTCCTGGCAGACGGCGAAGAGCTGGCGGCGCAGCCCGACGGTGGTCAGGATCACGGCCGCCGCCAGGACGCAGATGGCGACGATGTCCTCCTGCGAGACCGTGGTGATCGAGCCGAAGAGGTACGAGGTGAGGTTGGCGTTGGAGCCGGTGGAGGACAGGCTCGTCAGCATCACGCCGCCGGCCATGCCGCCGTAGAAGAGCATGGCGAGCGCGATGTCGCCGCGCGCCTTGCCGTACGAGCGGATCAGCTCCATGACCACCGCGCCCACGACGCAGACGCCGGTGGCGATCCACACCGGGCTGGCGTTGAGCAGGAAGCCCAGGCCCACGCCGGTCAGCGCGACGTGGCCGATGCCGTCGCCCATCAGGGCCTGGCGGCGCTGGACCAGGAAGGTGCCGATGGCGGGGGCGGTGATGCCGACGAGGAGCGCGGCGAGCAGCGCGCGCTGCATGAAGGCGGGTTCGAGGATGTCCATCAGGTCAGCAACCCCGTTCGAATCGGCTGCGCCGCCGGGCCGGCGTGCGGGTGTACGTGGTCGTGGCCGGGCAGCGCGTGCTGGCCCACGGCCTCGGGCGGCGGGCCGTCGTGGACGACACAGCCGTCGCGGAGCACGACCGCGCGGTCGATGAGCGGCTCCAGCGGGCCCAGCTCGTGCAGGACGACGAGGACGGTGGCACCGCGGGCCACCTGGGCGCGCAGGGCGCCCGCGAGGACCTCCTGGCTGGCCAGGTCGACGCCGGCCATCGGCTCGTCCATGATCAGCAGCTCGGGCTCGCCGGCCAGGGCGCGGGCGATGAGCACCCGCTGGTGCTGGCCGCCGGAGAGCGCGTCCACGGAGTCGCCCAGCCGGTCGGCCATGCCGACGAGGTCCAGGGCCGCCACGACGGCCTCCC
This sequence comes from Streptomyces sp. NPDC046215, assembly GCF_040646215.1. NCBI lineage: Bacteria > Bacillati > Actinomycetota > Actinomycetes > Kitasatosporales > Streptomycetaceae > Streptomyces > Streptomyces sp. NPDC046215. The sequence continues at coordinate 5,190 of NZ_JBEYZW010000110.1, forward strand.
GGTCCGCCTTGCGCAGGATGCCGAGCCGGGTGCGGGCCAGCCGCCCGGCCGAGACGACCTCGCGCACGGTGGCGGGCACCCCGCCGGCGGCGGTGGTGCGCTGCGGGACGTACCCCACGCGCGCCCAGTCGCGGAAGCGCCGCCGGGGCGTGCCGAAGAGTTCCAGCTCACCGCCGGTGAGCGGCACCTGGCCGACGACGGCCCGGACGGCCGTGGACTTCCCCGACCCGTTGGCGCCCAGCAGGGCGACGACCTCGCCCCGCCGCACGGTCAGGTCGACGCCGCGCAGCACCGGGCGCGCGCCCAGCGTGGCGGTCGCCCCGCGCAGGGATATGACGGGCTGCTCCATGACTGCCTCCGTCGATCGGCTCACCGGCTTGCCGGCCCGGTCGCTCACTTGGTGCCGAGCGCCTTCTGCAGCGCGGCGAGGTTGGACTCCATGACCTCGAAGTAATCGCGGCCCTTGGACTTGCCGGTGATCCCCTCCAGGGGATCGAGGACGTCGGTCTTCAGCCCGAGGTCGCTGGCCAGGGTCTTCGCCGTGGCGGGGTTGGCGATCGTCTCGAAGAAGACGGTGCTGACGCCGTGGTCCTTGGCGATCTTCTCAAGGTCCTTGCGGCGGGCCGCGCTGGGCTCGGACTCGGGGTCGAGGCCCTTGATCGACTCCTGGTCGAGGCCGTAGCGCTCGGCGAGGTAGCCGAAGGCGGCGTGGGTGGTGATGAAGGTGTCGGACGCGCGGTTCTTCAGCCCGTCCGTGAACTTCTTGTTCAGCCCGTCCAGCTTCTTGACCAGGGCGTCGGTGTTCTTCTCGAAGTCGGCCCGGTGGTCGGGGTCGGCCTTGGCGAGGGTCTTGCCGACGCCCTTGGCGACCTCGGCGTACTTCACGGGGTCGAGCCAGATGTGGGGGTCGGAGCCGGACTCGTTCGAGGAGTGGTTGTGGCCGTCGTCCTCGCCGTGCCCGTGCTCGTCCTTGCCGTGGTCGTGGCCCTCGACCTCGGTGCCGTGCTTCTCCAGCTCGGTGAGGGAGGCCGCGTCGGCGACGTTCTTGTTCCCGGACTGCTCGATCGCCTTGTCGACGGCGGGCTGGACACCCTTGAGGTAGACGATCGCGCCGGCGCCTGCGAGGGAGCCGGTCTGCTTGGCGGTGAGCTCCAGGTCGTGCGGCTCGGTGCCCGGCTTGGTGAGGCCGGTGACGCTGACGTGGTCGCCGCCGATCTCCTTGGCCAGGAACTCCATGGGGTAGAACGACGCGATCACGTTGAGCTTGCCGTCGGCCGTCTTCGCCGACGAGCCGCCGGCGTCGCACGCGGAGAGGGTGAGCAGCCCGAGGGCCGCGGACGCGGCGACGGCGGCGGTGGATATTCGGCGGGAGGGCAGACGGCTTACGTTCATGACAGTCATTTTCAACAAAAGTGGAAACGATTGTCAACAAGAGGTCGTTTTGGGCCCTCCTGGCGGGATGCGGAGGGGGCCGGTCAGGCCAAGGCCAGAGCCGATTTGATGAGAGGGGGTGCGCCGCCGGTAACCTGAAGCATTCGCTGTTCGTCGTCGCAATGAAGAGAGCACCGTGGCCGCCGACAAGATCGACACCATCGTCAGCCTGAGCAAGCGCCGTGGCTTTGTCTATCCGTGCAGTGAGATCTACGGCGGACAGCGTGCCGCCTGGGACTACGGACCCCTCGGCGTGGAGCTCAAGGAGAACATCAAGCGTCAGTGGTGGCGCTCCATGGTCACCTCGCGCGACGACGTGGTCGGTCTCGACTCGTCGGTGATCCTGGCCCGTGAGGTCTGGGAGGCGTCCGGTCACGTCGCCACCTTCTCGGACCCGCTGACCGAGTGCACCTCCTGCCACAAGCGCTACCGCGCGGACCACCTGGAGGAGGCGTACGAGGCGAAGCACAAGAAGCTCCCCGAGAACGGCCTCGCCGACATCAACTGCCCGAACTGCGGCAACAAGGGCGCCTTCACCGAGCCCAAGCAGTTCTCCGGCCTGCTGTCGACCCACCTCGGCCCGACCCAGGACTCCGGCGCGGTGACCTACCTGCGCCCCGAGACCGCGCAGGGCATCTTCACCAACTTCGCCCAGGTCCAGCAGACCTCGCGCAAGAAGCCGCCGTTCGGCATCGCCCAGACCGGCAAGTCCTTCCGCAACGAGATCACGCCGGGCAACTTCATCTTCCGCACCCGCGAGTTCGAGCAGATGGAGATGGAGTTCTTCGTCAAGCCGGGTGAGGACGAGGAGTGGCAGGAGTACTGGATGCAGCAGCGCTGGAGCTGGTACACCGGCCTCGGCATGCGCGAGGAGAACATGCGGTGGTACGAGCACGCCGCCGAGAAGCTCTCCCACTACTCCAAGCGCACCGTTGACATCGAGTACCGCTTCAACTTCGGCGGCTCCGAGTTCTCCGAGCTGGAGGGCGTGGCCAACCGCACCGACTACGACCTCAAGGCGCACTCCGCGGCCTCCGGCCAGGACCTGTCGTACTTCGACCAGGAAGCCGGCGAGCGCTACTTCCCGTACGTCATCGAGCCGGCCGCCGGCCTCAACCGCGCCATGCTGGCCTTCATGCTCGACGCGTACAACGAGGACGAGGCGCCCAACGCCAAGGGCGTCATGGAGAAGCGCGTCGTCATGCGCCTCGACCCGCGCCTCGCGCCGGTGAAGGTCGCCGTGCTGCCGCTGTCCCGCAACCCGCAGCTGTCCCCGAAGGCCAAGGGCCTCGCGGCGGACCTGCGCAAGAACTGGAACATCGAGTTCGACGACGCGGGCGCGATCGGCCGCCGCTACCGCCGCCAGGACGAGATCGGCACCCCGTTCTGCGTCACCGTCGACTTCGACACCCTTGACGACAACGCGGTGACGGTGCGCGAGCGCGACACCATGAAGCAGGAGCGCGTCTCCCTCGACCAGATCGAGGGTTACCTCGGCTCGCGTCTGCTGGGCTGCTGACGCTTCTCGCTGTGCCCGAAGGCCCCGGTTCCCGCTCGGCGGGGGCCGGGGCCTTCGGCTTGGCTCACGCCGTCCAGGCCGCCGTGTCGAGGTCGAAGTCGAAGGGGGCGGGGATGCGGACGCTATCGCCGAACTTGACCTGGGTGTGCGCCTGGTAGCCCTCACCCGGGATCGGGTCGTGGTACACGGTGACCGTGGCCTTCGCCATGTCGACCAGGACGTACACCGGCACCTCGGCCTTGCCGTAGACATCGACCTTGTCGGTGAGATCGACGAACCTCGTCGGGGACGACGTCTGCTCGGCGACGAGGGACAGTGCCGACCCGGGCAGCAGAATGCCGTCGACGCGAGTGGCCGCCTTGTCCGAGACGTGCAGATCCGGACCGTATCCGCGTGCTTGCCGGGGAAACACGAAGAGGTTGGGTGTCGTCCTGGCGCGGTGCCCCTGCGGCACGTGCGGAAGCAATTGGTCATGGAGGGAATCAAGGATGTCGTTGTAGTCACCCTTGGACCACGGCGACATGACGATCTTCCCGCCGATGATCTCCGCGCGATAGCCGTCGGGCATGGCGTCGTTGGCCAGCTCCAGATCGCGGCAGAGCTGCTCGAAGCCGATGCCCGCCCCGTCGTCGTCTACCGGCTGGAGAGCTTCTCGCGGGATGTCCACCATGACTGCCATGATGCGCCTCCTGGCCTGAGTAAGAGTGACGCCACACAACGTAGCGACGCCCCTGGTGGGCGGGCTGCCCGCGACCGCACGTTCGTCCGATCGTGGTACTGGCCGTACGGCGCGGGCGCACATCGCTGCTATCGTCCAGCGCCACGCCCCGCCGCCCCCCTCGCCGTCAGTGGCCCCGCTGTCCGGACCGGGGGTGGCACCAGCTCCACCCCGAAGCGGGCGGTAGCGGCATGGAACACTGCCGACCTGGGCCTTTACCGTTTGAGCATGGTCATCCCCTCCCTGCCGCGGACCGTGCTGCGGCCTTTCGCCGCCGTCCGGCGGACCGGCGCCCACCTGCTCCACGGAGCCCTCGCCCAGTTCCCGGCGTTGCTGATCCTGGCCCTGCCGTGGCTCGTGTATCCCGTGGGGCCGGTGTGGGAGATCCTGCTGGCGCTGGCTGTCTCGCTCGGCGGCATCGTGCTCGTCACACCGCTGCTCACCACCATGCAGCGACACCGCTTCCGGACGCGCCTCGGCATCGACATTCCCCGGCCGGAGCGGCGGCGCGCGGACTACCCCTGGCCGCAGGTGCGCTACCACCTCCTCGCGGGACCGGCCGCCGCCCTCGGCGGAGTGCTCGCCCTTCTCCTGGGACTGGTAGGGGCGGTGTGCGCCACCATCTACGTGTGGGTCTGGGCGCTGCCGGTCCACTGGCGGGTCAGCCAGGCCGGGTACACCACCGAGGCCGCTTACCTGACCGTTCTCGGCCTGGCGATGCTCTACGGGTCGGCGCGGACCTCCCGCACTCTGATGCGGCTGGACATCCGCAACGCCACCGCCCTCCTCGGCCCCAGCCGCGAGGAGCGGCTCCGGATGCGCGTCGCCGAGGTCACCGAGAGCCGCGCCGGGGTCGTGGACGCCGCCGACGCCGAACGGCGCCGCATCGAGCGCGACCTCCACGACGGGGCGCAGCAGCGGCTCGTGTCCATGGCGGTGAACCTCGGCCTCGCCAAGGCCACGATGAAGGACCTCCCCGAGGACGCGCGCAAGGTCATCGACGAGGCGCACCGCGAGGCGAAGGAGGCCATATCCGAGCTCAGCGACCTCGTACGGGGCCTCCACCCGGCCGTCCTGGAGGACCGTGGCCTCGACGCCGCCCTGTCCGGCATCGCCGCCCGGGCGCCGCTGCCCGTCCGCCTCGGCGTCGAGCTGACGACCCGCCCCGCCCCGACCGTGGAAGCCGTCGCCTACTTCGTGGTCTCCGAAGCCCTCGCCAATGTCGTCAAGCACGCCCGGGCGACCCGGGCGGACGTCCGCGTCGAACAGGTCGGGGAGATACTTCTTGTCGTCGTCTCCGACGACGGCGTGGGCGGTGCCGACCCCTCGGGCGGCACCGGGCTGACGGGCCTGGCCCGCCGCGTCGCCTCGGTCGACGGCACCTTCTCGATCAGCAGCCCGCCCCAGGGCCCGACCGTTGTGACTGTGGAGCTGCCGTGCGCGCTGTGATCGCCGAGGATTCCGTCCTGCTCAGGATCGGCCTGGTGAAGGTCCTGGAGACGGCCGGATTCGAGGTGGTCGCGGAAGCCGGCGACGCGGAGGCCCTGTTGGCGGCGGTGGAGCAGCACCGGCCCGACCTCGCCGTCCTCGACGTCCGCATGCCGCCCGGCTTCACCGACGAGGGCGTCCGGGCCGCGCTCGTCATCCGCCGGCAGTGGCCGGACACGGCGGTGCTGCTGCTCTCGCAGTACGTCGAGGAGCGGTATGCGGCTGAACTGCTGTCCGGCCATACGAGCGGGGTGGGCTACCTGCTCAAGGAACGGGTCGCCGACGTCGAGGAGTTCATCGCCGCCCTTCACCGGGTGGCGGGCGGCGGCACGGCCCTCGATCCGCAGGTGGTCTCCCAGCTGCTGCTGCGCCGGCACCGGGATCCGCTGGAGCGGCTGACCCGGCGTGAGCGGGAGGTGCTGGAACTGATGGCCGGGGGGCGCTCGAACGCGGGGATCGCGGGGGAGCTGGTGGTGAGCGAGAGTGCTGTCGCCAAGCACATCAACAACATTCTGGCGAAGCTGGATCTGCCGAGGGCTGATGGGGATCATCGGCGGGTGCTGGCGGTGCTGCGGTTCTTGGGGGTGGGGTGAGGGCCCTCAATCGCCGGACGGGCTTCTTTGTCCCCAAGCTCCCCCAGCTAACGCTGGGAGGTGCCCCCGGGCGGGCTGGAGTTTGCGTCCGGTCGTGTTGAGTCTGCGGGGAGTCTCAGGGGCGTAGCCCCCGCGTCACCAGCTCGCACACCGCCTCGAACGCCTCGTCGATGCCGGGGCGGGACCACTCCGCCGCGTAGGCGGGGTCGTGGAAGCGGTTCGTCGCGTCCCAGACGGCCCGGGCCGTGGCCGTCGCGTTCGCTGACGTCAGGTCACCGGACGCGACGCCGCTCTCGATGATCCGCGCGAGCTGACCGATCATCGTCTCGACGTGCTGTTCGACGACGCCGCTGTTCTCCCCGACGAGGACCATGTACGTCGCGAACAGCTCGGGGTCGTCGCCCGCCTTGTGCCGCTTCGCGGCGAACAGGGCGGTCAGCCACTCCTTCAGCCGGGGCAGGGCCGGGCCGTCCCCGTCGGCGACGGCCGACAGCTCGGTGTGGGACCGGTCGAGCCAGCGCTGCGTCACCGCTTCGCGCAGGGCCGCCTTGCTGCCGAAGTGCCGGTAGACGCTGCCGTGGCTGACGCCCAGGGCCCGTGCCACGTCGACGACCGTGGCCTTGGCCGGGCCGTAGCGGCGCAGCACGTCCTCGGTCGCTTCGAGAATGCGGGCGGGGGTCAGGGTCTCGGGCGGCATCGGGGGCTGAGCCTTTCGGTTCGGGAGGGGACAGCGGCAGCGCCCCGGTAAAGGACCGTACCCCCACCCGCGAGGGCGGGCGGCCTCCGCCCTGGGCCGACCTCTTCGCTGTCCGCCGACCTGCGCCTGACACCCGGTCTGTCACCCTCGTCTCCGCCGCGACGGCGAGCACCTCCATGGGCCTGTCCGGCGGTGCCGGACCGTGCCGGACCCGGCGGTGCCGGACCCGCAGGGTCACGCGGACTCGGAGTCGGTCCGCCACCCCTTTCTCCGCCGCGACGGCGAGCGCCCCCTGTCGGCCTGTCCGGCGGTGCCGGACCGGCGGTGCCGGACCGGCGGTGCCGGGAGGACGAGACCACCTGCGCCTGACACCCGGTCCGTCACCCTCGTCTCCGCCGCGACAGCGAGCACCTCCATGGGCCTGTCCGGCCGTGCCGAACCGTGCCAACCCGGTCGGGCCCCCGCCCGGAGGGCTACCGCTCGCTGTCGAGGTGCGCCATCTGGTCCGTCGGGTAGCGGTCTCCCGCTGCCGCGCCCGGCGGGATCGCCGCTTCTATCGCGGCCAGGTCCGCCGGCTCCAGCGTCACCTCCAGCGCGCCCAGCGCCTCCGTGAGGCGGTCACGGCGGCGGGCGCCGATCAGGGGGACGATGTCCTCGCCGCGGGAGAGGACCCAGGCGATCGCCGTCTGGGCGACGGTCACGCCCTTGGCCTCCGCGACGGCCCGGAGCGCGTCGACGAGGTCGAGGTTGCGGTTCAGGTTGTCGCCGCTGAAGCGGGGGCTCATGCCGCGGAAGTCGTTCGCCGCGAGCTTGCGGTCCCGGCTCCAGTGGCCGCTGATGAGGCCGCGGGAGAGGACCCCGTACGCGGTGACGCCGATGCCCAGTTCCCGGACGGTGGGCAGGATGTCCGCCTCGATGCCGCGGGAGATCAGGGAGTACTCGATCTGCAGGTCGGCGATGGGGGTGACGGCGGCCGCCCGGCGGATGGTCTCGGCGTTCACCTCGGAGAGGCCGACGTGCCGGACGTGCCCGGCCTTCACCAGCTCGGCGATGGCACCGACCGTCTCCTCGACGGGGACCTTCGGGTCGAGACGCGCGAGACGGTAGATGTCGATGTGGTCGGTGCCCAGGCGCTGGAGCGAGTACGCGGCGAAGTTCTTGACCGCCTCCGGGCTGCCGTCGACACCGGTGAAGCCGCCCTCGACCGTGCGCAGGGCGCCGAACTTCACGCTGGTCAGCGCCCGCTCGCGGGCGGCCGCCGGGGCGGTGCGCAGCGCTTCATTGATGAGCAGTTCATTGTGGCCCATGCCGTAGAAGTCGCCGGTGTCGATCAGGGTGACGCCGGCGTCGAGGGCGGCGTGGAGGGTGGCGATGGACTCGGCGCGGTCGGCGTCGCCGTAGAGGGCGGACATGCCCATCGCGCCGAGGCCGAGGGCGGATACCCGGGGACCGGTCGTGCCGAGGGTGCGGTGCTGCACGGGGACTCCTTCGCGAGGACGTGGGGGTGGCGCGCCCTCCCGTCGAACGGCCGGAGCCGAAGAAGGGCACACCGGAAGAGTGACACATGGAATGACAGATTTCAATATCTGTCATTCCATGCACCGTTTCACTTCCCGTCACCCTCCGTGACGGCTCGCGCCCGCCCCCGTCCCGCGAGCGGCGATTTCAAGCCATCGTGCGCGGCAGCCGCAGGCTCAGCCCGACCGTCACGAACACCGCCACCAACTGCACCCCCAAGGTCGCCACCAGCGCGTCCCGCATCCCCATCGACGGCGTCAGGCTCAGGAACAGCGACCCGAGCGTGGCCACACCCAGCGCCATGAAGGACTGCTGCGTCGTGACCATCACCCCGCCGCCCACCCCCGCCTGCGCCACCGGCACCTCGCTCAGCACGACCCGCAGCGTCAGCGGCAGCAGCAGCCCCTGCCCCAGCCCCTGCACGGCCAGCGCCGGACCCGGGCCCATCGCGCCCAGCCCGTCCCAGCCCCAGAAGAACGTGGCCGCCAGCCCCAGCAGCCCGGCCGCCTGAAGCAGCGTCCCGGCCGTCACCATGCGGCGGCCGTACCGCGCCGCGAGCCGCGGGCCCAGCAGCGAGCCGGCCAGGAACGCCACGCACATCGGCACCAGGGCCAGCCCCGCAGCCATCGGCCCCAGCCGCAGTCCCTCCTGAAGGGCCACCGCCACGACGAACATGTAGCCGCCCCAGCCGATGGAGAACGGCACGAGCAGCGCCAGCCCGCTGCGCACCGAGTGGATCCGCAGCAGCGACGGCGGCACCAGCGGCGTCCGCCCGGCCCGCTCCTCCGCCCGCTCCACCAGGACGAACCCGCCCGCCGCGAACGGGAACACCGCCAGCAGCACCCACGACCACACCGGCCACCCCGCCGCCCGGCCCTCCGTCAGCGGCAACAGCAGCGAGACCAGCGCCAGCGACAGCAGCGCCGTGCCGCGCCCGTCGATGCCCGTCGGGCGCTCCGAGCGCGTCTCGGGCACCGTGCGCACCGCCAGCAGCAGCGCGACGGCCGCGACCGGGGCGTTGACCAGGAAGATCGACCGCCAGCCGGTGCCGAGGAGGTCGACGGAGACCAGCACCCCGCCCAGCACCTGACCGACCGCGCTGGCCACCCCGGCCGTGCCGCTGTACAGGCTGAGCGCCCGGGTCCGGCGCTCCCCGTGGGTCGTGGCCTGGATGGTCGCCAGCACCTGCGGCATCATCAGCGCCGCCGCCGCGCCCTGCGCGACCCGGGCCGCCACCAGCGTCCAGGCGTCGGGGGCGAGGCCGCAGGCCACCGACGTCAGCCCGAAGGCGGCCGTGCCCCACAGGAAGAGCCGCCGCCGGCCCACCATGTCGCCGAGGCGGCCGCACAGGACGAGGAGCACGGCGTACGCGATGCCGTAGCCGCCGACGACCATCTCCAGCAGCGCCGGGCCCGCGTGGAGGTCGTGGTCGATGGTGGGGAGGGCGACGTTGACGATGAAGAAGTCCAGCAGCGGGAGCGCGGCGCCGATCAGCACCGTGAGCAGTCCCAGGGGACGCAGGCCGGGGGTCGGGTCGGTGGCGGCAACGGCCGCCGGGGTCACGGGGGTTATTCGGGTATCGCTCACACCGATGACGATGCCCGGCCGCGGAGACGGGTACCAGAGGGTCCTTATCCTGGTACAGGCACTACCTGGAAGCCTGCCGTCCCACCCCGCACTCTGGAGACATGAGCACGATGCTGCAGGAGAAGTCGCCGTCCCGCGCCGCCGTCCCGGTCCCCTCGGCCGGCGAGCTGCGGCGCGGTGAGCTGGCCGCGTTCCTGCGCAGCCGGCGGGAGCGGGTCTCGCCCGAGCAGGCGGGCCTGCCGCGCGGGCCCCGGCGGCGCACCCCGGGGCTGCGCCGCGAGGAGGTCGCCCACCTCGCCGCCGTGGGCGTCACCTGGTACACGTGGCTGGAGCAGGCGCGGGACATCAAGGTCTCCGCGCAGGTACTGGACGCCGTCGCCCGGGCGCTGATGCTCGACGGCGGCGAGCGCAGCCACCTCTTCGCCCTGGCCGACACGGTCGACCCGATGCCGGACACCCACTGCTCCAGCGTCTCCCCGGACCTGCGGATGATGCTGAAGGGCCTGGAGCCCTTCCCCGCCGTGGTCCAGAACGCCCGGTACGACATCCTCGCGTACAACCACGCCTACGCCCAGCTGATGTGCGACCTCGACGCGCTGCCGCGCGAGGAGCACAACTGCATGTGGCTCACGTTCACCAACGCCGACATCCGGGCGACCTTCGTCGACCGGGAAGAGACGAACCGGGCGATGGCCGCGAAGTTCCGCGCCTCGATGGCCGAGCACATCGCCGAACCCGCCTGGAAGTGCCTGCTCAAGCGGCTCCTCGACGCCTCGCCGGAGTTCCGGGCGCTGTGGGCGCGGCACGAGGTCGCCCCGCCCACCGCGTACCGGACCCGGCGCTTCTGGCACCCGGAGGCCGGGCTGCTGCGGCTGAACCACACCAGCCTGTGGACGGGCCCGCACCCCGGGGCCCGGCTGCTGACCTTCACCCCCGCCGACGAGGAGACCCGGGCGGGCCTCGAACTGCTGAACGCCCTGAACCGCCCGTCCGCCTGAGGACGTCAGTCTGAGGACGTCGGTCTGAGGGCGTCAGTCCGGGGGCGTCCCGTCCGGCTCCCGGGGCGCCGCGAGCCGCGCCGTGATGCGGTCCAGCGCCGCCAGGTCCTCCGGCGGCAGGGCGAGCAGCGCGGGCGGGGGAGTGCCGAGGATGCGCTCGGCCCGCTCGGCGGCCGCGCGGCCCGCCGGCGTCACCGTGACGATCTTCGAGCGGCGGTCGGCCGGGTTGGCGCTCCGCTCGACGAGCCCGCGCCCGGCCAGGTCGTCCACGACGAGCGTGGTGTACGGCCGGTCGGTCAGCAGCAGCTCGGCCAGCTCCCGCAGGGTGAGCGGGCCCCTGGCGATCCGCCGCAGCGCCTTCACCCGGAAGAAGCTCATGCCGAGCGCCTCGACGACCTCCTTGCGGCGCTCGTTGCCCCCCAGGACGATCTCCCGCAGGTGGCCCCAGGCGCGCCGCGCGGCCGCGTCGGCGTTCTCGTGCGTGGTCATGGCGTGGTCACCGGGATCCTGGTCTGGTCGGGGGCGAGGCGGGCCGCGGCCCGCTCGGCGGTGCCGGCGGCCCAGCGGCCGGTGGTGATGGTACCCAGCAGCAGGACGGCCGCCCCGCATCCCGTGACGATCCACCAGCCGGTGAGCTGGAGCCCGGCGGCGACCGCCGCGCCGACCACGGCGACCCCCAGGGAGCTGCCGACCTGCCGGCTGGTGGAGGCCACGGCCGCGGCCACCCCGGCCCGGGAGCGCGGCATGCCGGAGACGGCCGTGTTGGTGATCGGCGCGTTCACCAGCCCGAAGCCGATGCCGAACAGGACGTAGGCGGTGAACAGCCAGGTGTCGGAGGAGTTGGCGTCAAAGGCCGCGAACAGCACGCCACTGGCCGTCATCGCCGTGCCGGCCAGGAGCAGCGGCAGCCGGGGGCCCCGGGTGCCGACGAGCCGGCCCGACAGGGGGGCGAAGACCATGCACATCACGGCCATGGGCAGGGTGTACAGCCCGGCGTGGAAGGCCGAGAGGTGCCGCTCGTTCTGCAGGTGCAGGGTGTTGAGGAAGAGGAACCCGCCGAGCGCGGCGAAGCTGCACACCGCGATGACGGTGGCACCGCTGAAGGGGGCGCTGCGGAAGAGGCTCAGTTCCAGCAGGGGCTCCGTGCGCCGCTTCTCGTACGTCAGCAGGCCGGCGAGCGAGCCGAGGGCGAGGGCCGCGCAGCCGAGGATCAGGGGCGAGGTCCAGCCCGCGGCGGGGCCCTCGATGATCCCGTACGTCACCGATCCGAGCAGCGCGATGACCAGCAGCTGGCCGACCGGGTCGGGCCGGCGGGCCTTGGGCGCGCGGGACTCGGGCACGTAGCGGATCGTCATGGCCAGGGCGAGCAGTCCGATCGGCAGGTTGATCCAGAAGATGGAGCGCCAGCCGACCGACTCCACGAGCGCGCCGCCGACGAGGGGGCCCGCGGCCATGCTGATGCCGACGACACCGCCCCACACGCCGATCGCGCGGGCGCGCTCCCGGGGCTCGGTGAAGGTGTTGGTGATGATCGACATGGCGACGGGGTTGAGCATCGACCCGCCGACGGCCTGCACCATGCGGAAGACGACCAGCCAGCCCAGCCCCGGTGCCAGCGAGCAGAGCACCGACCCGGCGGTGAAGAGGACCAGCCCGATCCGGAAGACGCGTTTGCGGCCCATGCGGTCGGCGGTCGACCCGGCGAGCATCAGCAGCGAGGCGAGGACGAGCGTGTAGGCGTCGATCGTCCACTGCAGACCGGAGACGGAGGCGTCCATCTCCCGCTGCATCGACGGCAGCGCGACGTTGAGGATCGTGTTGTCGAGGCTGACGAGCAGGAGGCTCGTACAGCAGATCGCCAGGACCAGCAGACGCCGGCGGCGGGAGAGCTCTGGCATACGACACCCCGAGGTAGTTGTACGACTCTAATGATTTAAACAGTACAACTAAACCGCTCCGGCGGGTACGGGACAATGGGGGGCATGACGATTGACGCCGGCTCGCCCTTCACGCCGCTTTCCGTGGGCCCGCACACCGTGTGGCCGCCGGTGGTGCTCGCCCCGATGGCCGGGATCACGAACGCGCCCTTCCGCACGCTCTGCCGGGAGTTCTCCGGCGGCAAGGGGCTGTTCGTCAGCGAGATGATCACCACTCGGGCGCTCGTCGAGCGGGACGCCAAGACGATGCGGCTGATCCACTTCGACGGGACCGAGAAGCCGCGCTCGATCCAGCTCTACGGGGTCGACCCGGTGACCGTCGGCAAGGCCGTCCGCATGATCGTGGACGAGGACCTGGCCGACCACATCGACCTGAACTTCGGCTGCCCGGTGCCCAAGGTCACCCGCAAGGGCGGCGGCTCCGCCCTGCCGTACAAGCGCAACCTGCTGCGCTCGATCCTGCGTGAGGCGGTCGGCAACGCGGGCTCCCTGCCGGTCACGATGAAGATGCGCAAGGGCATCGACGACGACCACATGACCTACCTCGACGCCGGGCGGATCGCCGTCGAGGAGGGCGTCACCGCCATCGCGCTGCACGGCCGCACGGCCGCCCAGCACTACAGCGGCACGGCCGACTGGGACGCCATCGCGCGCCTGAAGGAGGCCGTCCCGGAGATACCGGTGCTCGGCAACGGCGACATCTGGTCGGCCGCCGACGCCGTGCGCATGATGCGTGAGACCGGCTGCGACGGCGTCGTCGTCGGGCGCGGCTGCCTGGGGCGGCCGTGGCTGTTCGGCGACCTGGTGGCGGCCTTCGAAGGAGGGGCGGGGGGCGGCGAGCCCGCGGCACCGGCCTTCAAGGAGGTGGCCCGCGTGATGCTGCGCCACGCGGAGCTGCTGGGGCAGTGGCTGGAGAGCGAGGAGCGCGGGGTCATCGACTTCCGCAAGCACGTCGCCTGGTACACCAAGGGCTTCTCGGTCGGCTCCGAGCTGCGGAAGAAGCTGGCAATCAGCTCGTCCCTGGACGAAATGGGCGCTCTTCTGAGCGAGGTCGACCAGGACCAGCCCTGGCCCCTCGGCGCGGACGGGCCCCGCGGGCGGACCTCCGGGCGTGACCGCGTGGTCCTGCCGGAGGGCTGGCTGGACGATCCGTACGACTGCGCGGCCGTTGGCGCCGACGCCGAACTTGACACTTCCGGCGGCTGAGAAGGGCGTGATTCTCGCCACCCCTGATCGGGGGTGTGCTCAGATGAGCGCTTGAAAGTGGGTTGCACTTCCTGAGGGGTGGCACTTAGTGCCACCCCTCTTGGTTTCACTTCTTGGGGACGAACCGCCCGAATGTTCAGCGCTCCGTGATGGCGCCGCTGCGGTTTGTCATCCTTGCTTCAAGTGTTGAAGAAGGGGCTTCAACCCCCTTTGCCGGAGCGTGACTTTCGATCTGCTGGCAGACGGGTGGTTACAGCCGTATGACCGTGGAGTGGACCTCCTCAGAAGCCTTCGATCTGGGTACGCTCCCCGCGTTCAGCCCGTTTGAGCAGGCCCTCCCCCAACTGAGTACGGGGGGACCCCAGTGAGGAGTCGAGTCCCGTGCCGGAAACCCAAGATCGTCAGAAGTTCGTCTACGACTTCACCGAGGGCAACAAGGAGCTCAAGGACCTGCTCGGCGGGAAGGGTGCCAACCTCGCCGAGATGACCAACCTGGGTCTCCCGGTGCCGCCCGGCTTCACCATCACCACCGAGGCGTGCCAGGTCTACCTCGCCAGCGGCCACGAGCCCGCCGCCCTGCGCGACGAGGTCAGCGCCCACCTGGACGCCCTCGAGACGCGCATGGGCAAGAAGCTCGGCCAGGCCGACGACCCGCTGCTGGTCTCCGTCCGCTCGGGCGCCAAGTTCTCCATGCCCGGCATGATGGACACCGTCCTCAACATCGGCCTCTCGGACGAGTCCGTGGCCGGGCTCGCCGCCCAGGCCGGCGACGAGCGCTTCGCGTGGGACTCCTACCGCCGCCTCATCCAGATGTTCGGCAAGACCGTGCTGGGCGTCGAGGGCGACCTCTTCGAGGAGGCCCTGGAGGAGACCAAGCGCGCCAAGGGCGTCACCACCGACATCGACCTCGACGCCGGTGACCTCCGGCGGCTCGTCGAGGAGTTCAAGGGCATCGTCTCCAAGGAGACCGGCCGGGACTTCCCGCAGGAGCCGCGCGAGCAGATGGACCTGGCCATAAGGGCGGTCTTCGACTCGTGGAACACCGACCGCGCCAAGCTCTACCGCCGCCAGGAGCGCATCCCCGGCGACCTCGGCACGGCCGTCAACGTCTGCTCCATGGTCTTCGGCAACCTCGGCCCCGACTCCGGCACCGGCGTCGCCTTCACCCGCGACCCGGCCAGCGGCCACCAGGGCGTCTACGGCGACTACCTGCAGAACGCCCAGGGCGAGGACGTCGTCGCCGGCATCCGCAACACCGTGCCGCTCGCCGACCTGGAGCGGATCGACAAGAGCTCGTACGACCAGCTGATGCAGATCATGGAGACGCTGGAGACGCACTACAAGGACCTGTGCGACATCGAGTTCACCATCGAGCGCGGGCAGCTGTGGATGCTCCAGACCCGCGTCGGCAAGCGCACCGCGGGCGCGGCGTTCCGCATCGCCACCCAACTGGTGGACCAGGGCCTGATCGACGAGGCCGAGGCGCTCCAGCGCGTCACCGGCGCGCAGCTCGCGCAGCTGATGTTCCCGCGCTTCGACGAGCAGGCCAAAGCCGACCTGCTGGGCCGGGGCATCGCCGCCTCGCCGGGCGCGGCCGTCGGCAAGGCCGTCTTCGACTCCTACACCGCCGTGAAGTGGTCGCGCTCGGGCGAGAAGGTCATCCTCATCCGCCGGGAGACCAACCCCGACGACCTCAACGGCATGATCGCCGCCGAGGGCATCCTCACCTCGCGCGGCGGCAAGACCTCGCACGCGGCCGTCGTCGCCCGCGGCATGGGCAAGACCTGTGTCTGCGGCGCGGAGGAGCTGGAGGTCGACACCAAGCGGCGCCGGATGACGGCCCCGGGCGGCATCGTCGTCGAGGAGGGCGACATCGTCTCCATCGACGGCTCCACCGGCAAGGTCTACCTCGGTGAGGTCCCCGTCGTGCCGTCCCCCGTCGTGGAGTACTTCGAGGGCCGCATGCACGCGGGCGCCGACGACGCCGACGAGCTCGTCCAGGCCGTGCACCGCATGATGGCCTACGCGGACCGCACGCGCCGGCTGCGCGTACGGGCCAACGCCGACAACGCCGAGGACGCCTCCCGCGCCCGCCGCTTCGGCGCCCAGGGCATCGGCCTGTGCCGCACCGAGCACATGTTCCTCGGCGAGCGGCGCGAGATGGTCGAGCGGCTCATCCTCGCCGACACCGACGAGGAGCGCGAGGGCGCGCTCCAGGCGCTGCTGCCGCTCCAGAAGGCCGACTTCGTGGAGCTGTTCGAGGCCATGGACGGCCTGCCGGTGACGGTGCGCCTGCTGGACCCGCCGCTGCACGAGTTCCTCCCCGACATCACCGAGCTGTCGGTCCGCGTCGCGCTCGCCGAGGCCCGCGAGGACGCCAACGAGAACGACCTGCGCCTGCTGCAGGCCGTCCACAAGCTGCACGAGCAGAACCCGATGCTGGGCCTGCGCGGCGTCCGCCTCGGTCTCGTCATCCCCGGCCTGTTCGCCATGCAGGTACGGGCCATCGCCGAGGCCGCGGCCGCGCGCAAGAACGCCAAGGGCGACCCGCGCGCGGAGATCATGATCCCGCTGGTGGGCACCGTCCAGGAGCTGGAGATCGTCCGCGAGGAGGCCGAGCGGGTCATCGCCGAGGTCGAGGCGGCCACCGGCACCGACCTGCGGCTCACCCTCGGCACGATGATCGAGCTGCCCCGGGCCGCGCTGACGGCCGGGCAGATCGCCGAGGCCGCGGAGTTCTTCTCCTTCGGCACCAACGACCTGACGCAGACGGTGTGGGGCTTCTCCCGCGACGACGTGGAGGCCAGCTTCTTCACCGCGTACCTGGAGAAGGGCATCTTCGGCGTCAGCCCGTTCGAGACGATCGACAGGGACGGCGTGGGCAAGCTCGTCCGCGAGGCCGCCCAGGCCGGCCGGGCCACCCGCCCCGACCTCAAGCTGGGCGTGTGCGGCGAGCACGGCGGCGACCCGGAGTCGGTGCACTTCTTCCACGAGGTGGGCCTGGACTACGTCTCCTGCTCGCCGTTCCGCATCCCGGTGGCACGCCTGGAGGCGGGCCGGGCCGCCGCGATCGGTGGGGGCTCGGACAGCCGCTGAGGCACCCCGGGGCTCCGCCCCGGACCCCGGTCCTCAATCGCCGGACGGGCTGGTTTTCCAGCCCGTCCGGGGGCACCTCCTGGGGGCACCCCCAGCGGTAGCTGGGGGAGGTAGCCGG
>NZ_JBEYZW010000111.1:0-22023 GCF_040646215.1 Streptomyces sp. NPDC046215
GAGACGATCTCCAGGCGGCGCTGGCGCAGGCCCAGGGACTCCAGGATCTGCATGCCGACCTTGATCTCCTCGGCCGGCGGGGCCGACAGGGAGACCCGGATGGTGTCACCGATGCCCTCGGAGAGCAGCGCCCCGAAGGCGACGGCGGACTTGATGGTGCCCTGGAAGACCGGGCCCGCCTCGGTGACGCCCAGGTGCAGCGGGTAATCGCACTGCGCCGCGAGCTGCCGGTAGGCATTGATCATCACGACCGGGTCGTTGTGCTTGACCGAGATCTTGATGTCCCGGAAACCGTGCTCCTCGAACAGCGACGCCTCCCACAGCGCGGACTCGACGAGAGCTTCCGGGGTGGCCTTGCCGTACTTCTCCAGCAGCCGCCGGTCCAGCGAGCCCGCGTTGACGCCGATCCGGATGGGGGTGCCCGCGTCCGAGGCAGCCTTCGCGATCTCCCGCACCTTGTCGTCGAACTGCCGGATGTTGCCGGGGTTGACGCGGACCGCCGCGCAGCCCGCGTCGATCGCCGCGAAGACGTACTTCGGCTGGAAGTGGATGTCGGCGATCACCGGGATCTGCGACTTCTTCGCGATGACCGGGAGCGCGTCGGCGTCGTCCTGCGACGGGCACGCCACCCGGACGATCTGGCAGCCGGACGCCGTGAGCTCGGCGATCTGCTGGAGAGTGGCGCCGATGTCCGCCGTCACCGTGGTGGTCATCGACTGCACCGATACGGGTGCGTCGCCGCCGACGGCGACCGACCCGACCTGGATGCGCCGCGAGACGCGGCGCACCGCCAAGGGTCGGGCCGGTACGCCCGGCAGGCCCAGGGAGACCGTCTCCGGGGCGCTCATGGCCGGCCCTCAGCCCCGGTTTCCGGCGATGGTCTCACGGGCGGCGCGCAGGGACTCCTTGAGCGATCCCATGGTGGCGAGGACGGCCGTCGGCTCGTAGCCGCAGTGCGCCATGCAGTTGGCGCAGCGCGGGTCCTTGCCCCGCCCGTACTTCTCCCAGTCGGTGTCCTCGATGAGCTCCCGGTAGGTCGGCACGTACCCGTCGCTCATCAGGTAGCAGGGGCGCTGCCAGCCGAAGAGGGAGTAGTTGGGGATCGCCCACGCGGTGCACGGGAAATCCGCCTTGCCTTCCAGGAAGTCGAGGAAGAGCGGGCTGTGGTTGAGGCGCCAGCGCCGCCGGTTGCCGTCGGAGAACGCCTTCTTGAACAGCTCGCGGGTCTGCTCGACGCCCAGGAAGTGCTCCTGGTCGGGGGCCTTCTCGTAGGCATAGGCGGGCGAAATCATCATTTCGTCCACCGCCAGGTCGTCATTGAGGAAGTTGAGGACCTCGATGATGGTCTGGGGGGTGTCGGTGTTGAAGAAGGTGGAATTGGTGGTGACCCGGAAGCCGCGCCGCTTGGCCTCCTTGATCGCCTCCACCGCCTCGTCGAAGACGCCTTCCTTCGCAACGGACTCGTCGTGCCGCTCCCGCAGCCCGTCGATGTGCACGGCGAACGCGAAATAGGGCGACGGCGTGAACTTCTCCATCTTCTTGCGCATCAGCAACGCGTTGGTGCACAGGAAGACGTATTTCCGCTTGGCCACCAACTGGCGGACGATCTCATGGATCTGCGGGTGCATCAGGGGCTCGCCGCCCGCGATGGAGACCATGGGCGCCCCGGACTCCAGCACGGCGCCGACCGCCTGCGCGACCGGCATGCGCTGCTTGAGCACACCGGCCGGGTGCTGGATCTTCCCGCAGCCCTCGCACTTGAGGTTGCAGGCGAAGAGTGGTTCGAGCTCGACGATCAGCGGGAATTTCTCCCGCTTCCGGAGCTTCTGTTCAAAAAGGTAGGTTCCCACCCTGATGGACTGACGGAGCGGCATGGCCATCTGGCTCACCTCCTGGGGAGCAGTAAAGAACGGTGCCATTCGATAAAAGCCGGAAGGACGGTGCGGAGCACCCGGAAGGCTGATATTCCACCCCGCAACGTCCCGATTCGTACGAGTTCATGTTCTGGAGCGTCCACGACCACCCGGACGGCCGCAACCGGGCGTGAGCCCAGGCGGACGGCGCTTCGCAGTGTGGCTGCGGACTCCATGTCCACCGCGAGTGCGCCGGCGGCGTGCAGGGCCGCCCGCTCCGCGCCGCGCACGACGTGGTCCGAGCCGACCAGCGGGCCGGTGTGGATGACGCTCGCGGGGGCGACACGGGCGAGCTCCTCGGCGAGCAGCTCGACCCCGGAGCACTCCGTGCGCCCCTCGCGGTCGCGGGTCTCGTCGGCGACGACCAGGTCGCCGGGGTGCATCCCCGGCGCCAGGCCGGCGCAGAACCCGGTGGCGATCACGGCGGCGTCCCGCAGGGCCGCCGCGGAGCCGCCGAGTGCCCGGGTCACGGCCCGGTCCGCGGCCAGCGGACCCATGCCGGTGCGCAGGACGGTCACGGGCCCCGCCGCACCGCCGCGGCCGGTGCCCCGCAGGGCGAGGCGCTCGATGCCGAGCGCACAGGCGACCAGCAGCGGTGCGTGGCCGGGGGTGCCCGTGCCGGGTGTCATCACGCCTCCAGGTGTCCGGGGGCGAAGGGCTCCCCGTGCACGTAGCGGCCGAGGGCCGTGACGGGGAAGACCTGGCGGTAGAGGTGGTAGTTGATGGAGAAGTCCCAGGGGAAGCCGGTGCCGGTGAACTCCGGCTCGTCCCAGGACCCGTCCGCGCGCTGGGTCTCCACCAGCCAGGCCACCCCGCGCTCGACGGCCTTGCCCTCCCGCTCCCCCGCGGCGAGCAGGGCCATCAGGGCCCAGGCCGTCTGGGAGGCGGTGGAGGCGCCGCGCCCGATCCACTCGGGGTCGCGGTAGGAGCGCAGGTCCTCGCCCCAGCCGCCGTCGTCGTTCTGGACGCTCTCCAGCCAGCGCACGGCCCGGCGGACGGCGGGGTGGGAGGCGGGGATCCCGGCGGCGACGAGCGCGGGGACCACCGAGCCGGTGCCGTAGAGGTAGTTGACGCCCCAGCGGCCGAACCAGCCGCCGTTGGCCTCCTGCTCGCCGAGCAGCCACTCGATGCCGCGCCGGGCGCGGGGGTCGTGCTGCCGGCCGAGGACCGCGAGCATCTCCACCACGTGCGCCGTGACGTCGGCGGACGGCGGGTCGATGACCTCGCCGAAGTCGCAGAACGGCAGGCGGTTGGGGAAGGGGCTGGTGTTGTCGGCGTCGAAGGCGCCCCACGCCCCGTTCCTCGACTGCATCCCCGCCGTCCAGCGGGCGGCCCGCCGGACGGCGGCCTCCAGGCGCCCGGGGTCGGGGTGCCGCACGCGCTTGAGGGCGAGGACGACCTCGGCGGTGTCGTCGATGTCGGGGTAGTTGTCGTTGTGGAACTCGAACGCCCAGCCGCCGGGCGGCAGTTCCGGCCGGCGCACCGCCCAGTCGCCGGAGCGCAGGATCTGCTCGTCCAGCATCCAGTCGGCCGCCTTGACGAGCGCGGGGTGGTCGGCGGGCACCCCGGCGTCGGCGAGCGCGATGGTGGCGAGGCAGGTGTCCCACACCGGGGACTGGCACGCCTCGACCATCCGGACGGGGCCCCCTTCCCCGCCGCCGGGGCCGGGCGGCTCGTCCTCGCGCCAGACGGCGAAACGGTCCAGCGACTCCAGCCCGGCGCGCAGCACGGGGTGGTCGAGGTCGTAGCCGAGGAGGTGGAGGGCGATGACGGAGTAGACGGCGGGGGGCTGGATCCCGCCCCAGCTGCCGTCGTTCTCCTGGCGTTCGATGATCCAGCGGGCCGCGGAGTCGAGCGCGGCGCGCCGCAGCGGCCGCACGGGGAACTTCCGGTACCGGTGGAGCGCCTTGTCCAGGCGCTGGAAGACGCCGTCCCAGCCGAGGGCCGGGGCCAGGGGGCGCGGGGGGTTCGGCCGCGCGGGGTCGGTGTGCAGCTCGTCGAGGGCGAACGGCGCGGGCCGGACGGGCCGCAGCGCCGAGACGATCGACAGCGGGACGATGGTCTGCCGCGCCCAGCAGCCGAAGTCGTAGATGTTGAGCGGGAACCACTTCGGCAGGAACATCAGCTCGGGTGGCAGCTCGGGGAGGTCGTCCCACTTCCACCAGCCGAAGAGGGCGAGCCAGATGCGGGTGAAGACCCGGGCGCCCGCGATGCCGCCCTGCTCGCGGATCCACCGCGAGGTGGCCGCCATGTGCGGGGCCTCGGGGTCGTCCCCGGCGAGCTTGAGGGCGACGTACGCCTCGATGGTCGCGGACAGCTCGGCGGGGCCGCCGCGGAAGGTGGCCCAGGTGCCGTCCGGCCGCCGCTGGGAGCGGATGAAGCGGGCCGCGGCCCGGGTGATCCGCTCGTCCTGGATGCCCAGGAACTGACGGAGCAGGAGGTCCTCGGCGTCCATGGTGACGTTGGTCTCCAGGTCGCCCTTCCACCAGCCCCGGCTGTCCTGGCGGGACAGGAGGTGTTCCACCGCCCGGGCCGTGGCCCGCTCCGCGGCGGTGGCCGTCCCGCTCCCCGCGCCGGCGGGCGGGAGCGGGACGGTGGTGCTGTCGGTGGCCGCGGCTGCGCGGGGCGGGAGGGCCCCGGTGCTTCCGTCGGTCGTCGCTGTCATGGTTTCCCCTTTGTGCAGTGATCGTTACTTCTCTGCTGTGCTGGGGGTTCCGTCGGCCGGCGCCCCGACAGGGCGCGCCGACCGGCGACTGCGATCTGCTAGATCGGGTGAATGGGAATCATCTCTTTCGTACGACGACGAAGTCGGCGAGCGCGATGAGCTGCGCCCGGACCTCTGCTGGCATGTCGACCCTGTGCAGGGCCTCGATCGCGGTGGCGTGCTGGCGGCGGGCTTCCTGGGAGGTCCACTCCCGGCCGCCCGCCTCTTCGATCAACGCCGCCCGGCGGGCGAATTCTTCCTCGTCGAAGTCGGCGGACTGGGCGTCGCCGAGCTTGGCGTCGGCGGCGAGCTGCGCGGCGAGCTGCTCCGAGGCGGGGCCGCCGGCCGCGAGGGCGGCGACGACCGGGAGGGACTTCTTGCGCTGGCGCAGGTCGCTCCAGGTCTGCTTGCCGGTGGACTCCGGGTCGCCCCAGATGCCGAGGAGGTCGTCCACGGCCTGGAAGGCGAGGCCCAGGTGGTAGCCGTAGGACTCCAGGATGTCGGCCGTCCGGTCGTCGGCGCCGCCGAGGACCGCGCCCATGGAGACGGCGCAGGCGAGCAGGGCGCCCGTCTTGTTGCCCTCCATCTCCAGGCACTCCTCGACGGTGACCCGCTCCCGGTGCTCGTAGGAGATGTCCTGGGCCTGGCCGTCGATCAGCTTGCGGGTGGCGGTCGTCAGCCGGCGGGTGGCCCGGCCGGCCTCGACCGTGCCGAGCTCCAGCAACACCTCGTTCGCGAGCGCGAAGAGGGCGTCGCCGACGAGGATGGCCTGCGCCGGGCCGTGCACCTTCCACACCGTGTCGCGGTGGCGGCGCTGCTCGTCACCGTCCATCAGGTCGTCGTGGAGCAGCGAGAAGTTGTGCACGAGCTCCACGGCGACGGCGCCCGGGATGCCCACCTCGGGGGGCGCGCCGGCCGCCTCGGCCGAGAGCAGGGCGAGCGCGGGCCGGACGGCCTTGCCGCCGTCGCCGTGGGTCGGCCGCCCCTCGGCGTCGATCCAGCCGAAGTGGTAGGCGGCGACGGTGTCCATGGGTGCTGCGAGACGGTCCACGGCAGCACGCAGCACCGGCGTGGCTAGCGTCCGTCCGCGCTCCAGCAGGGCGTGCACGCCTGCGGTGTCGACAGCTGGGATCGCCGAAGTCACGGTCTCTCCTTGGGTGGTCGTGCTCGTGCGTGCCCCGTTGCGGGGACGCGACGACGGGTGGCTCGCCTCGCTCATGCCGCCTCCTGCAAGGGGTGCCGACGCGGTCGGCCGAGGCCGGAGAGCGCCGCGCCGGCGGCATGGAAACCGCTGCGCACCGCGCCCTCCATGGTCGCGGGCCAGCCGGTGGCGGTCCACGCGCCGGCCAGGTACAGGCCGGGCGCGTCGGTCGGGGCGTGCGGCCGCAGCCGGCCGACGCCCGGGGTGGGGGCGAACGTCGCTGTCCGCTCCCGGGTCACGAAGAAGTCCCGGACGCCGGCGCCGCGCGCGGCGGGCAGCAGCCGCTCCAGCTCGGGGAGGTAGCGCTCGCGCAGCTCGGCGACGGGCCGGTCGATGTCGTCCCCGGCGGCCGACTGGGACACGGCCAGGTACTGCCCGCCCTCGCCGCGGGCGGCGAGGCCCGAGGAGTCGGTGCGGTCGAAGACCCACTGCACCGGGGAGCCGAGCGCCGCGAAGAAGGGCTGCCGCAGGACTTTGCGGTCGTATACGACGTGGACGTTGAGGATGGGCGCGGTGCCGATCTCCAGGAGCCGGCCGGGGTCGTCGAGGGCGCCCTCGGGCAGCAGGGCGTGGGTCTCGCGCTGGGGCACGGCGAGGACGACGGCGTCCGCGTCGAGCCGCTCGCCGCCGGCCGCCGAGGCGAGGTCGACGTGCCAACCGCCGTCCGTGGCGCGGGTGATGCCGGTGGCCCGGGTACGCAGCTCGGTGCGGACGCCCGCCTTGTCCAGCGCGGCGCGGGCGCGGGTGTCGTGCAGCTCGCCCAGGGGGACGTGCGCCCAGCCGATGTCGGCGGCACCGGGCTCGGAGAGCAGTCCGGTCTTGAAGACCTTGGCGGCCAGGCCCAGCGAGGACTGGTCGGCGGTGGCGTTGAGGGTGGCGACGCCGACGAGGTCCCACAGGGCCTCGACGGTGCGGGCCGACTGGCCGTGGCGGCGCAGCCAGCTCGCGAAGTCCTCGCGGTCCAGGGCGGGGTCCTCCAGGTCGAGGGCGCCCAGGGCCAGGGCGGCGCGCCCGACGCCGGCCCGCTCGGCGAGCGAGAGGTGCGGGTAGGTGGCGAGGCTGGCCGCGAGGTGCAGCGGCACGGGCAGGGCGGTGCGGCGCAGCCGGCCCAGGCGCGGCCGGCCGGAGGGGTGGCCGACGTCCAGGACGGGGACGTCCAGGCGGCGCTGCAGCGGGGCGAGCGCACCGGCGTCGACGCGGTCGAGGAACCACCGGTAGGCGGTGCAGCAGCGCAGGTAGACGTGCTGGCCGTTGTCGATGGTGAGGCCGCCGCGGCGGAAGGAGAAGGCGAGGCCGCCCAGCCGTGGCCGCCCCTCGACGAGGGTGACCCGCAGGCCGGCGTCGGCGAGCTCCAGCGCGGCCGTGATGCCGGCGAGGCCGCCGCCGACGACCACCGCGGCCGCCCCGTCGGGGCGGCCCGGCCCGTCCGCGCGCTGCGCTCCGGTCCGGGTCGTCCGTGGTGCCGTCATGCGCCCACCCCCTCGGCTGCTGTCAGTGACGTGCGCGATCGACGGAGGGTTGCACACCGGTTGCCTGTCGGGCCATGGGGCATCAAGCGCGCTCCCCGGCGGTCCGCCGTTCGACGTCACGGGCGTCGAAACCGGACAGACCGCGCACGGCGACGTACACCTTCTCGCGTCCGGGGAGGGAGACCCGGCCGCGCAGCACGGCTTCCGGGTCCTGGGCGATGCGGTCCAGCAGCCTGCGGTAGATGCCGGACATGGCGGCCACGCAGGCGCCGCTGCGCCGGTCGAGCATGGGCAGCAGGCGGGTGCCCTCGGCGAACAGCGCGCGGGCGCGCCGGACTTCGAAGTGGACGAGGCCGGTGAAGTCGGCCCCGGCCGGGGCCGTGGCGGAGTGGAAGCCCGCGGAGCAGCCGAACTTGGCGAGGTCGTCGGCGGGCAGGTAGACCCGGCCGTTGGCGGCGTCCTCGCGGACGTCGCGGAGGATGTTGGTGAGCTGGAGGGCGAGACCGAGGGTATCGGCGTACTCCGCGGCGCGCGCGGCATCGCGTGCGCCGGGGACGGTGCCGAAGACCCCGAGCGAGAGCCGCCCGATGGCGCCCGCGACACAGCGGCAGTAGACGGCGAGGTCGTCCCACGTCTCGTAGGTCTCCCCGCGCACGTCCATCTGCACGCCGTCGATGAGCTCGTCGAGCCCGCCGAGCGGGATCGGGAAGACGCGGGCGGCATGGCTGAGCGCGACGGCCACCGGGTCGGTGTCGTCCTCCTCGATCCGGCCCTCCCGGATCCGGGCGAGCAGCGCACGCGTCTCCTCCAGGCGGAGGCGCTTGGCTTCCACGTCCAGCCGGCCGTCGCCGATGTCGTCCACGCGCCGCGAGAAGGCGTACAGCGCCGACATGGCGCGCCGCTTGGCGGTCGGCAGCAGTCTGATGCCGTAGCTGAAGTTACCGGCCTGCTGGCCGGTAACTGCCTCGCAGTAGCTGTACGCGGCGAGCACCGGCGCGGACGCTTCGGGCGATCCGTTCACGGTCCCGCTCACCCCTCTCTTCGCAGTGTCACTCCCACCTCGCGCAGCACGCTGAGCTTGGTGGGCTTGGGCGGTCCGGGCAGTACGTCGTATCCCGCGGCGGAGACCGCGCGGAGCGCGGCCCTCCCCCCGCCCACGAACCCCGCGAGCAACAGCTTCAACCTGCCGTGGACGCTACCCACCAGGGGGGTGCCTTCATTCAGCAGTTCCCCGGCGCGTTCCGCCTCGTACGCGACCAGGGCGCGCAACGACGCGCCGCTGGTCGGACGGGCCAGATCGGCCTCGCTGACACGGAAGCGCTCCATGTCCTCGGCGGGGAGGTAGACGCGGTCACGTCCGAGGTCCTCGGCGACGTCCTGAAGGTGTTCGACGATCTGCAGGGCGGTGCAGACCGCGTCCGAGCGGCGGATCCGCTCGGGGCTGGCGGTGCCGGTGAGGCCCAGGACGAGGCGGCCGACGGGGTTGGCGGACAGCTCGCAGTAGGCGAGCAGGTCCGCGTAGGTGGCGTAGCGGCGCACCCGCTGGTCCTGGCGGTTGGCCTCGATCAGCCCGAGGAAGGGCTCCGGGGTCAGACCGCACCGGCGCACGGTGGGGCGCAGCCGCAGCAGCAGGGGGTGGCGGGGGCCGGTGCCGGAGCGGTCGAAGATGCGCAGCAGGTCGGCCTCGAAGGCGTCCAGCATCGCGAGGCGGTCGTCCGCCTGTTCCCGGTCGAGGCCGAGCAGCTCCGCGTCGCGGCCGCCGGGGGCCAGGTCGCCGTCGCCGATGTCGTCGACGAGGCGGGCGTAGCCGTAGACGGCCATGAGGTCCTGGCGCCAGGCGCGCGGCACGAAGAAGGGCGCCACGGGGAAGTTTTCGTGCGCGGCCTTGTCGAGCACGGCGCGCTCGTGCGCGGCCGTCCCGGGCGTCACCGGGGGCTGCCCGGACGCGTCATCGGGTCGGGGACGGCGGACACGCCTCGGAGCCGGAGAGTTCCCGTAGCCATTGCCGTCACATCTCCCGTTCTACACTGCCGACCCAGAACATCCCATTTCGGACACGCCGCAGGGCAGGCGCACTGCCCGTCACGCCCACCGTGCTCACTGCGCTCCCCCTGGCCACCTCCCGCCACGACTCCGGCGGGGGCCGTCGTGGAGATACACCGGTATCGCCCCGCTTCGCCGCAAATCAGCACGGTACAGCGTACGCCGTACAGATGTCCGGCGCGCGACCGGGTAGGTGCTTGATCCATACAATGCCACGCGGGAGTCGAATCAACCCTGCCAATAAGCCAGTTGATCGTTACGGAAGAGTCAAGCCCTGCCCCTGCGCACCCGCGGAGGGCCCGGTTCCAGGGGGTGGGACCGGGCGCGGCGCCCTAGCGGGCCGTCTCCTTCTCGTAGGCCCGCACGACCTCGTCGGTCGGCCCGTCCATGAGCAGCCGCCCGTGTTCGAGCCAGAGCACCCGGTCACAGGTGTCCCGGATGGACCGGTTGTTGTGGCTGACGAGGAAGACCGTGCCGGCCTCCTTGCGCAGCTCGCGGATGCGGGCCTCGGAGCGCTTCTGGAACGAGCGGTCGCCGGTGGCCAGCGCCTCGTCGATCATCAGCACGTCGTGGTCCTTGGCCGCCGCGATGGAGAACCGCAGCCGGGCCGCCATGCCGGAGGAATACGTCCGCATCGGCAGCGTGATGAAGTCGCCCTTCTCGTTGATGCCCGAGAAGTCGACGATCTCCTGGTAGCGCTCGCGGATCTGCTCGCGCGACATGCCCATGGCCAGGCCGCCGAGCATCACGTTCTTCTCGCCCGTGAGGTCGTTCATCATGGCGGCGTTGACGCCCAGCAGCGAGGGCTGGCCGTCGGTGTAGACCTTGCCCCGCTCGGCGGGCAGCAGCCCGGCGATGGCCTTGAGCAGGGTGGACTTGCCGGAGCCGTTGGAGCCGATCAGGCCGATGGCCTCGCCGCGGTAGGCGGTGAAGCTGACGCCCTTGACGGCGTGCACTTCCCGGACACCGGCCCCCGGCGTCCGCCGGATCAGCCGGTTCAGGGCGGCCGTCGCGCTGCCGCGGCCGGTGCTGCCGCCGTAGACCCGGTAGACGATGTGGACGTCGTCCGCGATGACGGTGGGCACCTTCGGCGAGGCCGGCGGCACCGCCTCGGTCGCCGCGCTCGGCGCGGGAGAGTTCTGTTCAGCCACGGCCGTACTGCTCCTCAGCCTTCCAGAAGTACACGAAGCCACCGATTCCGACCAGCAGCGCCCAGCCCACGGCCAGCGCCCAGACGTGCGGCGGCAGGGTGATCGCCTGGTGGGCGTCGATCAGGGACCAGCGCATCAGGTCGATGTAGACGGCGGCCGGATTGGCGCCCAGGACGTCGATCACCCAGCCCGGGGCGTTCGTCTTCTGGAGCGCCTCGACCATGTTGTACATCACGCCGGACGCGTACATCCACGTACGGGTGATGAACGGCAGGAGCTGGGCCAGGTCCGGGGTCTTGCTGCCCGCCCGGGCCAGGATCAGCGCGAGGCCGGTGTTGAAGAGGAACTGCAGCACCAGGACCGGGACGATCAGCAGCCAGGACAGCTTGGGCAGGTGCCCGAAGCCGAGCAGGAAGAGGAAGAGGACCACCATCGAGTACAGCAGCTGCTGGAGCTGCTGCAGGGCGAAGGAGATCGGCAGGGCGGCCCGGGGGAAGTGCAGGGCCCGCACCAGCCCCAGGTTGCCCGCGATGGCGCGCACGCCGGCCATCGCCGAGGTCTGGGTGAAGGTGAAGACGAAGATGCCCGTCACCAGGAAGGGGATGTAGGTGCGGATCCCCATCCCCTTGCTCTGGCCCATCAGGATGCCGAAGATGAGGAAGTACACCGAGGCGTTCAGCAGCGGGGTGGCCACCTGCCAGACCTGGCCCAGCTTCGCCTTGCTGTACTGCGCGGTCAGCTTCGCCCGGGAGAACGCGAGGATGAAGTGCCGCCGGTCCCACAGCTGCCGGGTGTACTCCCCGAGGGGCGGGCGGGCCCCGCTCACCGCGAGGCCGTACTTCTGGGCCAGCTCGGCGGCGGAGAGTCCGTCGTCGGGTGATGGCGGGGCACTCATGGCGACCGCACTGTCGTGCGTTGTCTCGCTCACAGTTGACACTTTCGTCCTCAGGGTGCGCTGCCGGGGCGTGGCCCCGGTTCGCGCCCGATGCTCTCAGACACGAGCTTGTCAGATCACGGGAGGGCGACCCAGTCGGGTCAGGCGCCACACGGTACGCCACTTCATGGGGCGCCGCGGACCACAGGGAGTCGTCCAGCCCTCCTTGAAGCCGCCGAGCCAGGCGCGCAGCGCGGGCATCGACGGGCGCCGGGCCAGGGTCAGCAGCAGCCACACCCCGAGGTAGACCGGGACCAGGGGCGCCGGCAGGTTGCGGCGGGCCAGCCAGACCCGGTTGCGGGCCACCATGCGGTGGTAGACCGCGTGCCGGCTGGGCGCCGTGGTCGGGTGGTGCAGGACCATGTCCGACCGGTAGTCGATCAGCCAGCCGGCGTCGAGGGCCCGCCAGGCGAGGTCGGTCTCCTCGTGCGCGTAGAAGAAGTCGTCGGGCAGCCCGCCGACCTCGGCGAAGACCCGGGTGCGGGCGGCGTTGGCGCCACCGAGGAAGGTGGTGACGCGCGAGGAGCGCATCGGGTCCGAGGCGCGCAGCCGCGGCACGTGGCGGCGCTGGGTGACACCGGTGTCCGGGTCGGCGATCCGGAAGCTGATGATGCCCAGCTTCGGGTCGGCGGCGAACGCCCGCCGGCACAGCTCGGCCGTGTCCTGGCCGGGCAGCAGCCCGTCGTCGTCGAGGAAGAGCAGGACGTCCACGTCCCGCCCGGCGGGGCCGAACGCCTCGATGCCGACGTTGCGGCCCGCGGGGATGCCGACGTTCTCCGACAGCTCCACGGTGCGGACGGTCAGGCCGGGGACGGCCAGCGGCGGGAGCGGGGAGCCGTTGCCGACGACGACGACCTCGATGGGGTCACCGTCCTGCTTGGCGACGGACTCCAGCAGCGCGCGCAGCTCCGCGGGGCGGTTGCCCATGGTGAGGACGACCGCGCCGAGCTTCAGGGAAGGAGCACTCATCGGAGCCTGCTCGAAGCGAGGATGGATACCAGGTGCAGCACAGTCTGCAGCACCGCGATGGCAGCGAGGAGGACCACCGCGATCCGGGTGAACAGCAGGTCGCCGTGGACCGCGTCGGCGATGCCGGCCGCCAGGATCACCAGCGACGCCTCGACCCCGCCCACCAGCCGGTGGAACTTCAGGGCGGCGGCGGCCTTGCGGGCCAGCGCCATGCCCGACGAGCGGGGCGTGGCGGCCGCGTCCTCGGCCGCGGCCATGCCGCTGCGGGCGCGGGCCACGTCCACCAGGTCCGTCTCGGCCTTGATCAGGATCGCGCCGAGCGCCGCCACCGTGCCCAGGAAGGCCCACTGCCACTGCGTGGTGGCGCCGTCCCGGTGGAAGACGTCCGCGGCGCGGACGCCGAAGCCGACCAGGAGGGCGGCCTCGGAGAGGTAGTGGCCCACGCGGTCGAGGTAGACGCCGGTGGTCGAGGTGACCTTGCGCCAGCGCGCGAGCTCACCGTCCACGCAGTCCAGCAGCAGGTACAGCTGGATGAGCAGCGCGCCCAGGATCGCCCCGGCCAGGCCCGGCACCAGCAGTGCCGCGCCCGCCGCGATCCCGGCGAGGATCATCAGGCCGGTGTACCCGTTGGGCGAGAGCCTGGTGTTCACCAGGACCCGGGTGCACCGCAGCGAGATCTCCCGCATGTAGATGCGCCCGGCCCAGTGCTCACCGCTGCGCCGGTCCTTGAGCCCGCCGGGGTGTACGACCGGACGGAGTTCAGCTAGTGACGGTTTTGGCATAGTCGGCGTAAGCGTCCCTGATCTGGTCGGTGGAGAGGTCGAGGTGCTCCAGGATCGTGTAGCGCCCGGGGCGGGTCTGCGGGGCGTACTCGACCGCTGTGACGAACTCCTCGGCGCTGAAGCCGATCTCCTGCGGCAGCACGGGCAGGCCGTGGCGGCGCAGTACCTCGGTCATCAGTGCGGACTCCTCGCGGGCCCCGCGCAGGTACATCGCGAAGGCGGCGCCGAGGCCGCACTGTTCGCCGTGGCTGGCGGCGCGCTTGGGGTAGAGGAGGTCGAAGGCGTGGTTGATCTCGTGGCAGGCGCCGGAGGCCGGGCGGCTGTCGCCGGCGACGGACATCGAGATGCCGGTGAGGACCAGGCCCTCGGCCAGCACCTGGAGGAAGCCGTCGTCGCCGACGCCGCCGGGGTGGCGCAGCACGGCCTCGCCGGCCTGGCGGGCCATGGCCGCGGCCAGGCCGTCGATGTCCTCGCCGCGCTCGCGGTGGGCGAGCTCCCAGTCGGCGACCGCGGAGATGTTGGAGATCGCGTCGCCGATGCCGGAGCGGACGAAGCGGACCGGTGCCTCGCGGATGACGTCGAGGTCGATGACGACGGCGATCGGGTTGGGCACGCCGTACGAGCCGCGGCCCGCGTCGTTGTCCAGCGTCGCGACGGGCGAGCACAGGCCGTCGTGCGAGAGGTTCGTCGCGACGGCGACCAGGGGCAGCCCGATCCGCGCGGCGGCGTACTTCGCACAGTCGATGATCTTGCCGCCGCCGAGGCCGACCACCGCGTCGTAGCGGCCGGACTTCATCGCGTCGCCGAGCTTGATCGCGTCGTCCAGCGTGCCGCCGCCCACCTCGTACCAGGTGGCGCCGGGCAGCGCCGGGGCGAGCCGCTCGCGCAGCTTCGCCCCGGAGCCGCCGCTGATGGCGATGGCCAGCTTGCCGGAGCTGGAGATCCGCTGATCGGCGAGGATCTTCGCCAGATCGTCCAGCGCTCCGGCCCGGATGTCGACGACGACCGGCGAGGGGATGAGCCTCGTCAGTACTGGCACGCGATCCCCCGGCCCTTGGCGAGGTCGTCGTGGTTGTCGATCTCGACCCACTTGACGTCGCCGATCGGGGCGGTGTCGATCTTGAAGCCGCGGTGGACGAGCTCCTGGTAGCCGTCCTCGTAGTAGAGGTCGGGGTCGCGCTCGAAGGTGGTCTTCAGCGCGTCGGCGAGCTCCTCGGCGGCCTCGGCCTCGATGAGCGTGACGCCGATGTACTCGCCGGTGGCCTCGGCGGGCTCCATCAGCTTGGTGATCTTCTGGACGCCCTTGGCGGGGTCCACGACGACCTTCATCTCCTCGTCGGCCAGCTGCTTGACCGTGTCGAGGGCGAGGATGATCTTCTGGCCCTGGCCGCGGGCGGCCAGCAGGGTCTTCTCGACGGAGACCGGGTGGACGGTGTCGCCGTTGGCGAGGATCACACCGCGCCCCAGGACCTCACGCGCGCACCACAGGGAGTAGGCGTTGTTCCACTCCTCGGCCTTGTCGTTGTCGATCAGGGTGATCTTGACGCCGTACTTGGCCTCAAGAGCCTCCTTGCGCGCGTACACGGCCTCCTTGCGGTAGCCGACGACGATCGCGACCTCGGTCAGACCGACCTCGGCGAAGTTGCCCAGGGTCAGGTCGAGGACGGTGATCGACTCCTCGTCGCCCTCGGGGCCGACCGGCACCAGGGCCTTGGGCAGAGTGTCGGTGTAGGGGCGCAGACGCCGTCCGGCGCCGGCAGCCAGCACGAGGCCGATCATGCGGGTTCTCCTGTTTCGTCGTGTACGGCGGGTGCCCCGGAGGACACCCAGAAACGGATGCTCTCGATGAGCACCGTGAGCGCGAGGGCGGTCGCGAGGACCGTCAGCGCGGTGGTGAAGCCTTGGCCGTGCCACAGGGCGGCGGCGATGGTGACCGCCAGGACCCGTCCCTCGTGTCCGCCGATCGCCCGCACCAGTCGGCGCGGGGGCGCGCCGGTGCCACCGCGGATGCGGTACACCGTGTCGTAGTGATGGTAGGCGACCGCGGCCACCAGGCCGAAAGCCGCGGGAAGGGCGCCGCTCGCGGACGAGTGGGCGGCCAGCGCCAGGATCGTCACGTACTCCGCCGCGCGGAAGACCGGGGGGACCAGCCAGTCCAGGGGGCCCTTGAGGGGCCTGGCGACGGCCGCGCCCGCGAAGAGGGCGTAGAGGCCCGCGCCGAGGACCGGCCACCAGCCGGGCTCGGGGTGCCACCAGAGCGGGACGAGGAGCAGCGCGGCGCCGGCGAGCGCGAGGGCCGGGGCGGTGGCGCCGCCGCCGGGCCGGCGGGCGGCCGCCTTGGCGGCCGCCTCCGCGAGGGGGCCGGAGTCGGCGAGGTCCGCCAGGGCCCGGGCCGCGCGGTCGGTGCGGCGGGCCTTGCGGGTGAGCGAGCGCAGCACCCGGCCGGCCGTGGTGTAGCAGGCGGCCAGGGCGCAGCCGATGAGCAGGGCGTAGAAGACGACGCGGGGGGTGGTGAGCGCGGTGAGGACGGCGATCATCGCCCAGCGCTCGCCGATGGGCAGCACGATCATGCGGCGGGCCCAGACCGTCCAGCCGACGCTGTCGAGCCTGTCGGAGAGGGCGGCGGTGGGGCTGGTGTTGGCCGCGGCGTCGTGGTTGGCCTCGGTGAAGGAGAAGTCGACGACGTGCCGGCAGGTCTGCAACACCATGGCGCCGAGCGCCAGGGCCCATACGTCGTCGTGGCCGCCGCCGTGGGCGGCGCCGATGGCCAGGCCCGCGTAGTAGGCGTACTCCTTGGCGCGGTCGAACGTGGCGTCGAGCCAGGCGCCGAGCGTGGAGTACTGCAGGGAGTAGCGGGCGAGCTGCCCGTCGGTGCAGTCCAGGACGAAGGAGAAGAGCAGGAGGGCGCCGGCGGCGACGAATCCGGCCCGGGTGCCCGTCGCCGCGCAGCCGGCCGCGATCAGCGCGGTCAGCAGCGAGGCGGTGGTCACCTGATTGGGGGTGAAGCCGCGGCGGGCGCACCAGCGCGCGAGGTAGCGGGAGTACGGGCTGATGCAGTAGGTGGTGAAGAAGCCGTCACGGGACTTCACGGCGGTGCGCAGCCGTACGGCCTCGTCGTCGACGGAGTCGACCTCGGCGCGGGTCTTGGCCCGGGCCTCGGCGCTGTCGGGCACCGCGGCGACAAGGACGCCCAGGTCGGGGCGGTGCACGGGGACACCGTCCGCCTCCAGGCGGGCGGTGAGGGCATCGGTGCCGGGGCCGCCGGCCTCGCCGAGGGCGCGGGTCAGCGCGCCGCGCGCCTCGGGCTGCGCCGTGAGCGCGCCCTCCACCGCGGCGGCGGGGAAGCGCGGGTCGGTCAGGGCGAGGCGCAGGGCGTGGACGTGGCCGGTGAAGCGGGCGTCGACGAGCGCGACCCGTTCGGTCGCGGGCACGGCGGCCAGGGCCGTCGCGGTGGAGGCGGCGTCGGCCGCCATCCGCACGTCGAAGCCGAGCGACCGCAGGTCGTCCTCGAGGGAGGAGCCGGCGGGCGGCGTACCGGTGACGATGGCGGTCGACAGACGAACTCACTCCTTGGAAGCGGATGCGGCCGCCTCGGGTCCGCGGGGCGGCCGGGCAGCGGCGTGGCACGGCCCGGCCTGTCCGGTGGCGGGCGGCGTGCGGGCACGTCGGCAGAGGCTATCGGATCACCGGAAGCCGCCGTTCACCGCACGTGCACCCCGGCTTCCCGCCACTGACAGGACGTACCAGCCGCCCGTGGGGTTCCGGGCGCACTGGAGTGAACGCGACGAGATCCTTATGCCGGCTGGAATAGGGTGCCGTGCATGACGTGGCTGATCACAGGTGGGGCCGGATATATCGGGGCGCACGTGGCGCGGGCGATGGTGGACGCCGGGGAACGGGTCGCCGTGCTGGACGACCTGTCCACGGGGGTCGCCGGGAGACTGCCCGCGGAGTGCGCGCTGGTGCGGGGCTCGGTGCTGGACCGGGAGCTGCTGGACCGCGCGCTCGCGGAGCTGGGCGTGCGCGGTGTGGTGCACCTCGCGGCGAAGAAGCAGGTCGGGGAGTCGGTGGAGAAGCCGCTGCTCTACTACCGGGAGAACATGCACGGGCTGACGGTCCTGCTGGAGGCCGTGGTCGCCGCGGGGGTCACCAGCTTCGTCTTCTCCTCCTCCGCCGCGGTCTACGGCATGCCGGACGTCGACCTGGTGACCGAGAAGACCCCCTGCGCGCCGATGAACCCCTACGGGGAGACCAAGCTGGCCGGCGAGTGGCTGGTCCGGGCCACCGGGGCGGCGCACGGCATCTCCACGGCCTGCCTGCGCTACTTCAACGTCGCGGGGGCGGCCGCCCCGGAGCTGGCCGACACCGGCGTCTACAACATCATCCCGATGATGTTCGACCGGCTGACCCGCGGCGAGAGCCCCCGGATCTTCGGGGACGACTACGCCACGCCCGACGGCACCTGCGTCCGTGACTACATCCACATCGAGGACCTGGCCACCGCGCACCTCGCGGCGGCCCGCCGGCTCGCCGAGCGGCCGGGCGCGGGCGATCTGACGCTGAACGTCGGCACCGGGACGGGGGTGTCGGTGCGCGAGATGGCGGATCTGATCGCCGGCGTCACCGGGCACCGCGAGCCGGCGCCGCTGGTCGAGCCGCGCCGTCCGGGTGATCCGGCGCGTGTCGTGGCGTCGAACGAGACGATCGCCCGCGAGCTCGGCTGGACCCCGGCGCACGACGTGCGCGCCATGGTGACTTCGGCGTGGGAAGGGTGGTGCCACCACCACCCCGAGGCTCGTCGTCGCTGATCAGCGCACTGGGCATCGCCGCAGGTCAGAGCATATGACAACGGTGTTCAGTGCCGCGTTGCCCGATACCCCCCACCCGTAGTTCACTGGGTCTCGGCCGGCAGCCGCCGGCCGAGCGGGCATCCCTATGGGAGGCGGCATTCATGGGCGCAGGGCACGACCACGGCCACTCGCACGGGGGACCCCCGCCGGGCACGAGCGGCACTGCGGCCGCCGCCTACCGGGGGCGGCTGCGGATCGCGCTGGGGATCACCCTGACGGTGCTCGTCGCGGAGATCGTCGGAGCCGCGCTGACCGGTTCGCTGGCGCTGCTCGCCGACGCCGGCCACATGGCGACGGACGCCGTCGGGGTGAGCATGGCGCTGGTGGCGATCCACTTCGCCAACCGGCCCGCCGGCGGGCGGCGCACCTACGGGTACGCCCGGGCCGAGATCCTGGCGGCGCTGCTGAACTGTCTGCTCCTGCTGGGCGTGGGCGGTTTCATCCTCTTCGAGGCCGTCGACCGGCTGGCGAACCCCACCGAGGTGCCGGGCGGCATGACGGTCGTTTTCGGTCTGGTCGGTGTGGTCGCCAATCTGATCTCCCTGGGGCTGCTGATGCGCGGCCAGAAGGAGAGCCTCAATGTGCGCGGGGCGTTCCTGGAGGTGCTCTCGGACGCCCTGGGGTCGCTGGCCGTGGTGATCTCCGCGCTGGTGATCATGGGCACGGGCTGGACCCAGGCGGACCCCGTCGCCTCGCTGGTGATCGGGCTGATGATCGTGCCGCGCACGGTCAAGCTGCTGCGGGAAGCGCTCGACGTCCTGCTGGAGGCGGCTCCCAAGCACGTCGACATGGACGAGATCCGGTCGCACATCATGGCGCTGCCCGGAGTGGAGGACCTCCACGACCTGCATGTGTGGACGATCACGTCCGGCATGCCGGTGCTGTCGGCGCACGTGGTGGTCGATCACGCCGCGCTGGACTCCTCGGGGCACGAGAAGATGCTGCACGACCTGCAAGGCTGCCTCGGCGAGCACTTCGACGTGGAGCACTGCACCTTCCAGCTGGAGCCGAGCGGCCATGCGGAGCACGAGGCCAGGCTCTGTCATTGACGCCCGGGCCGGGTACGGCAGACTTGAAGGTCGAAGACCGACGACGAGGATGGTCAATGCCGATCACACCAGCCGAGGGCCCCTCCACCGACGACGCGGTGGTCCCCGCCGCCGACGGCGCAGCCGAACCGATCATGCTGGAGCTGGTCGACGAGGCCGGCAGAACCATCGGCACCGCCGAGAAGCTCGCCGCCCACATCGCGCCGGGCATGCTGCACCGGGCGTTCTCGGTCTTCCTCTTCGACGCGCGCGGCCGGCTGCTGCTGCAGCGCCGGGCCCTGGGGAAGTACCACTCCCCCGGCGTCTGGTCGAACACCTGCTGCGGCCACCCCTACCCGGGCGAGCCGCCCTTCGTGGCGGCCGCCCGCCGCACGGGCGAGGAGCTCGGCGTGGCGCCCGCGCTGCTGCGCGAGGCGGGCACGGTGCGCTACAACCACCCCGATCCGGCCTCGGGCCTGGTCGAGCAGGAGTACAACCACCTCTTCGTCGGGACCGTCACCGCGCCGCCGCGCCCGGATGCGGAGGAGGTCGGCGAGACGGCCTTCGTGACCCCGGCCGAGCTGGAGGCGCTGCGGGAGAAGTTCGCCTTCTCCCAGTGGTTCATGGATGTGCTGGACACCGCGCGGCCCGTGGTGCGGGAGGTCACCGGGGACGCGGCGGGCTGGTAGCGGACGCGCCGAGCGGCAGGGCGGCCCAGACGACCTTGCCGCCGCCCGCGGTGTGCTCGACGTCGCACAGGCCGCCGGCCTCGTCCGAGATGGTCTTGACCAGCAGCAGCCCGCGGCCGCCGATGCGGTCGTCGTCGGCTTCCAGGGGCTTGGGCCGGTAGGGGTGGTCGTCCTCGACGGCCACCCGTACCCAGTGCGGCCCGAGCGCGACCTCCACGGACACCTCGGGCGAGAGCAGCGCCGCGTGCTGCACGGCGTTGGTGACGAGCTCGGAGACGATCAGCAGCAGGCCGTGCAGCAGGTCCTCGCGCAGCGGCGCCCGCTGGTGGCGGAGCAGGTCGCGGACGGCGTGCCGGGCGCGGGGCACGGAGGAGTCGAGGGCGGGAGCGGTGAACCGCCAGGCACCGTCGAAGGCGAACGGTCTGCGGGGCGGTGCCTGGCCCGGTTCGGGCGGAACGCTCCCGAGGATTTCCATGTCCGATACCCACCCCTCACCCTGGTCGACCGCACCCCAGAGTGTGGGAACGTCCAGGTCCGTACCGGGTGGACTGAACAGAAGTCAGCACCTATCGACAGGTTTTGATCGCGCGCGTATGCCACGGTCACTCACGCGACTGTTCCTGGCCACCGTTTCCGGTGCTCGCTGAACGATCTGGAACATCTTCTTCCATGCGGCCTTGCATGCGACCGCTCCCGGCCGCCGCCCCGCCGTCCCGCGCTCCGTCCGCCACGACCATGCCGACCACGCGCCGGCCGCCGACCCCGAGCGCGATCAGGCCCAGCCCGTCGAAGAGCAGGGCGAGGGAGAAGAAGGTGCCGATCACGTAGCGGCTGCTGTGCGGCCAGTCGCCGAGGACCAGGATGCCCAGCAGCAGCCCGAAGGCGCCCTGCAGGAGCGTCCAGCCGAACTGCGGACCGCGCACCACCAGGCTGCCCACCAGCCGGAAGACCCCACCGGTCAGGAAGAGCAGCGCCGCGAACATCGTCAGCGCCTCCGCGGCCACCTCCGGCCGCCGGATCACCACCACCCCGGCGGCCAGGTTCAGCGCGGCGACCACGACGCCGAGCCAGAAGAAGCTGCTGTCCCGCGACTGGACGGCGTGCAGCAGGCCGACGACCCCGCCGATCAGCAGCAGCCAGCCGAAGAGGACCATCGTGGTGAGCGTCGCGAACCCCACGTAGGCCAGCCCCACGAGCCCGGCGAGGACCAGTACCCCGCCCAGCAGGGCCAGCACCC
Source organism: Streptomyces sp. NPDC046215 (assembly GCF_040646215.1). Lineage (NCBI taxonomy): Bacteria > Bacillati > Actinomycetota > Actinomycetes > Kitasatosporales > Streptomycetaceae > Streptomyces > Streptomyces sp. NPDC046215. Next base: position 20,971 of record NZ_JBEYZW010000111.1, read on the forward strand.
CGAAACCACGGCTGATCCGGCGCCCGGGCGGCTGGGCCCGGCGCCTGTTCCCGAACGTGCCCCTGGCCATGAGCGCCTCCGTACTTTCCGCTAGCGCCCCCCGGTTCCCTTTCGATCCTAGGTCCGCGGGCGGGATCGCGCCCCGGATAACATCCGGCCATGGAGCCCGCACTGCATCTGGACATAGCCGACGCCACCGCCACCGTCCGCATCGCCTACCCCGCCAAGCGCAACGCCATGACCACGGACATGTGGCGCGCCCTGCCGGAGCTGCTGGCACGCTGCGCCGCCGATCCGGCGGTCCGCGTCCTGGTCCTGACCGGTGAGGGGGACACCTTCTGCGCGGGCGCGGACATCTCCTCGCTCACCGAGGGCAGCCTGGCCTCCCAGGACCTGTCGGTCGCGGCCGAGGAGGCCCTCGCCGCCTTCCCCAAGCCGACGATCGCCGCGGTGCGGGGCTACTGCGTGGGGGGCGGCTGCCAGCTCGCGGCCGCCTGCGACGTGCGCTTCGCGGCGGAGGGCTCCTCGTTCGGGGTGACTCCGGCGCGGCTGGGCATCGTCTACGGGGCGTCTTCCACCCGGCGGCTGGTCGACCTGGTGGGCCCGGCGACGGCCAAGTACCTGCTGTTCTCGGCCGAACTGATCGACGCCGAGCGGGCGCTGCGGACCGGTCTGGTGGACGAGGTGTGGCCCGCGGAGGAGCTCGGCAAACGGGTGGCGGAATTCAGCCGGGTGCTCGCCTCCCGGTCCCCGCTCACCCAGGCGGCGGCCAAGGAGTTCGCGGCCGGGCCGGCGGATGCCGGGCGCTTCGCCCACTGGACGGAGCAGGCGCGCCGCAGCGGCGAGACCGCCGAAGGGGTCGCCGCGTTCCTGGAGCGCAGGGAACCGCGGTTCGGGTGGACCGCCGGCTGACGCGCCGCTTCCGCGGGGGTGCGGGGGTGCACCACCGCTGCGCGGCGGTGTCCTCAAGCTCCCCCAGCTACCTCCCCCAGCTACCGCTGGGGGCATCACCGGCTGCACCACCGCCAAGGTCACCGCCCTGCACACCCTCGT
>NZ_JBEYZW010000112.1:0-21692 GCF_040646215.1 Streptomyces sp. NPDC046215
CCGTAACCCTGACCAGGGTTACGGGGCGCCGCCGCATCCGGCCGGGCGTCAGACCCGTTCGCCGGACTTCTTCGCGGCCTCCGGCTCGCCGCCCGCCTCGGCCGGGGCCTCGGCGGCCTCCGGCTTCGGGCGGCGGGGCAGCAGGAAGGCCACCAGGACCGTGCCCGCGCCGAGCACGACCGCGCCGATGACGCTGGTGTGGGCGACGGCGTCGGCGAACGCCTTGTGCACGGCCTCCACCACGGTCTGCGCCTGCTGGGCGCCCATGGCCGCGGCCTTCTCCTGGCCGACCTTGGGCGCGGCGCCCGCCGCGACCTGCTTGCCGACCTCCTTGGCGACGGCCAGGCCCGCGCCGACCGAGTCCTGCGCGGTCGACAGGGCGTCGGCCGGGAGCTTCGGGCCGCCGCCCGCGGCGACCTTGCGCGCGGCGTCCGAGAGGTTGTCGGAGTAGGAGTTGGCCAGCACCGTGCCGAGGATGGCGATGCCGAGCGAGCCGCCCATCTCGATGGAGGTGCTGTTGACCGCGCCGCCGACACCCAGCTGGTCCTCCGGGAAGGAGCCCATGATGGCGTTGGTGCAGGGCGACAGGGACAGGCCGATGGCCAGGCCCAGGATCATCAGCGGCAGCAGGAAGTCGTCGTACGTGGAGTTCGCGTCGACGCGCGTGAGCAGGGCGATGGCGACCGTGCCGACCGTCATGCCGAGCGCGACGGTGGCCTTCATGCCGACCTTGGGCGTCAGCAGGGCGGTCAGCGCGCCGCCCACGAAGACGGTGCCGGCCAGCGGCAGCATCCGGATGCCCGTGTCGAGCGGCGAGTAGCCCAGCACGAACTGGAGGTACTGGGTGAGGTAGTAGAACGCGCCGAAGACGGCGAGGAAGAACAGCGCGACGGCCAGCGTGGAGCCGGCGAAGGCGCGCTGGGCGAAGCGGCGCACGTCCAGGACCGGGCGCGGGTGGCGCAGCTCCCACAGGACGAAGGCGATCAGGCCGGCGCCGGCGAGCACGGCCGCGACGATCGGTCCGGTGCCCCAGCCGAAGTGCGGCCCCTCGATGATCATGTAGATCAGCGAGCCGACCCAGAGGACGGACAGCAGCCCGCCGATGTAGTCGATCTTGGCATCGTCCCCGGTGCGGCCCGCCTTGGACGGCGGCACGAGCAGCAGCGCGCCGATGATGCCGAGGACGGCTATCGGCACGTTGATGAGGAACGTCGAGGACCAGCCGTGGTCCTCCAGCAGCGCGCCGGCCACCAGCGGGCCGACGGCGATGGCGAGGCCGGCCGTGGCGGTCCAGATGGTGATGGCCTTGGCGCGCTCCTCGCGCGGGAAGGTCGCGGCGAGCAGCGACAGCGTGGCCGGCATGATCATGGCGGCGCCGACGCCCATGACGGCGCGCGCCGTGATGACCCCGGCCGAGCTGTCGACCAGCGAGCCCGCGACGGAGGCCGCGCCGAAGACGAAGAGGCCGAGCACGAGGGCGCCGCGGCGGCTGTACTTGTCACCGACGGCGCCCAGGATCAGCATCAGCGCGGCGTACGGGACGGTGTAGGCGTCGATGACCCACTGGAGGTCGGAGCTGCCGAGACCGAGGTCCTTGACCATGTCCGGGGCCGCCACCGTCAGCGACGTGTTCGCCATCACGATGATCAGCAGGCTGAGGCACAGGACTACCAGCGCCGCCCAGCGCTTCTTGTACGGACCGTCCATCTCGTCGACCGGTGTCGACATCGCGAGGCCCATCGGCCCCCCTTTCCACATCTTTTCGAGTTGCACACCGTTGTGCAATTACACACTGCTGTGCAATTTACGCGTCTGCCCAGCGGTGTGCAAAATGAACCCAGCGGCCCGCCGCGAGTCGCCGGCGAACTTCCGGGACGCCCGATCGAGGAGAGACCCAATGGCCGGCAGAGCGGACGCCAATCGCCGCCGCATCATGGACGTCGCGCTCGCCGAGCTGCTGCGCGACGCGGACGTGAGCATGGATCAGATCGCCCGCGCGGCAGGCGTCGTACGGCGGACGGTCTACGGGCACTTCCCGAGCCGCGAGGCGCTGATCGGCGCGCTCGTCGACGACGCGGCCGAGGCCGTGGGCGCCGCCCACGCGGCCGCGCTGCACGGGGTGACCGACCCGGCCGAGGCGCTGGCCCGCTCGACCCTGGCCGTCTGGGAGATCGCCGACGGCTACCGCCTGCTGGTGTCACTCGCCCAGCGCAGCGTCACCATGGAGGGCATCCGCAAGCGCCTGGAGCCGGTCCGGCGCGAGGGCGCGGCCGTTTTGCGCCGCGGTCTGGAAGAGGGGCGCTTCTCCTCGCCCCTGCCGGCCGACGCCCTGGCCTACGTCCGCGAGCAGGTGCTCTTCGGTCTGATGCAGGCGGTCAACGACGGCGTCCTCGCGCCGGAGGAGGCGGGCCGCTCGGCGGCGGTCACCACGCTGACGGCCTCGGGCCTGCCGGCGGCGGAGGCGGCCGAGCTGGTGGCCCGGCTGCGATAGCGGGAGTCAGCGGTAGGTTCGGGACACCGCCAGCCCGTTTTGCCCCTTATCGGCGGCCCCAACCTACCGCTGAGGCCGGTATACCGCCCCCGGGCGCGGGGCGCCGGGCGCGAGGAGTTGGGAGACGGTGACGAACGTGTAGCCGTCGGCCTTCAGCGCGTCGACGATGCCCGGGACGGCGGGCACGGTGCCGTCGTATATGTCGTGCAAAAGGATGATGCCGTCCGGGGTGGCCGCCTTGAGGGTGCGGCGGCGGATGAGGTCCGGGTCCGTGGTGGAGTAATCCTTCGCGGTGGTGCTCCAGAGCACCTGGGCGAGGCCCAGCTCCTTGCTGACCTTGGAGACGTCGCCGTCGGTGCGGCCCTGGGGCGGGCGCATCAGGACGGGGCGGCGGCCGGTCAGGGCCGCTATGGCGTCCTGGGCGCGGGAGAGTTCCTCGCGGATCGCGGCGGGCTTCAGCTTGTCGAGCCGGCGGTGGGACCAGGTGTGGTTGCCCACCTCGTGGCCCTCACGGGCGATGCGCCGCACGACGTCGGGGTAGCGGTCGACGTGGTCCCGGCCGAGGAGGAAGAACGTCGCCGGAACCTTCTGCTCCTTCAGTATGTCCAGCAGCCTCGGGGTGTCCTTGCCGGGTCCGGCGTCGAAGGTGAGGGAGATGCATGTGGCCTTGCGGCAGTCGACCGTTCCGACCGCCGCCGCTCTTCCGGGTTCCGCGTGGGCCCGGGCGCTGCCGGGCGAGACCGTTTCCGCCGAGCAGCCGCTCAGGGCCGGCAGCAAGGACATGCTCACCACCAGTGCGACAGCCACCTTTCTCCGGGGCGTCCGTCCGTCTTCCGCCATGCCCGGCCTCCCTGGGGCCACTTGGACTCGTGAGTAACGCGCCGAGGACCATACGCACGGTGTACAGCGGTGCGACAGGGGCGCTTCAGGACATGGCGAGATGACGGATGCGCTACATTGCATCTGGCGAGACGAACCGTCTCGACTTGTCGGCTCGGCCTCGGGAGGCACCCCATGGAGCACTTCATCGACGTGGCGCCCGGCGTCCGCCTGTGGGCCGAGGAGCGCGGTGCCGCCGGCGCTCCCCCGCTCCTGCTGATCATGGGCGCGCAGGCGTCCGGCACGGGGTGGCCGGAGGAGCTGGTCGACGCGCTCGCGGTCCACCACCGGGTGATCCGCTACGACCACCGCGACACCGGCCGCTCCACCTGGGCGTTCGACGAGCGCCCCTACCCCGTCACCGCCCTCGCCGACGACGCGATCGCGGTCCTGGACGGGCTCGGCGTCGCCCGCGCCCACGTCGTCGGGCTGTCCCTGGGCGGGATGCTGGCCCAGCTACTGATCGCCGACCACCCCGGCCGGCTGCTCAGCGCCACCCTGATGGGGACGTGCGCGCTCAGCACCACCCCGTACACGCGCCCGGACGGGACACCCGGCGAACTGCCGGGCATCGCCCCGGAGGTGCTGGAGATGTGGTCCCGGCCCGTCGAGGACCGGGGAGCGGAGGCGGAGCTGGAGCGGCGGGTGGAACACTGGCGGGTTCTGGCCGGCGGGCTCCTGCCCTTCGACGCGGAGTACTTCCGCGCCCTGGAGCGGCGGATCATCGCGCACACGGGCCACTATCGGGCGGGCACCGCGCACGGCCGCGCCGACGACTCGGGCATGCTCCGCACGGCCGCGCTGGCGGCGACGGACGTGCCCGTGCTCGTCACCTCCGCCCCGGCCGAACCGGTCTTCCCGCCGCCGCACGCGCGGCACCTCGCCCAGGCGGTCCGCGGCGCGCGGGTGGTCGAGATCCCCGGCATGGGCCACGCCCTGCCCCGCGAGGTGCACGGTCCGCTGGCGGCGGCGATCCTGGCGCACACGGCGGGGCGGCGGTCCTGAGGCTCGCAGTTCCCGGTGGGCCGTTGCCCGCCTAGCGGGTGCTCGGGGCCGCCTCCACCCGCTGCTCCGGCATCGGGCCGTCGCCGTGGCCGTGGCCGTCGCCCGCCAGGGTGGCCTCGTCGAAGGGGAGGCGGCCGCCGAGGACGTCGTCCACGCGCCCCTTGTCGATCTCCTTGGTCCAGGTGCCGACCAGCACCGTCGCCACCGCGTTGCCCGCGAAGTTCGTCAGGGCCCGGGCCTCGCTCATGAAGCGGTCGATGCCGACGATCAGGCCGACGCCGTCCACGAGTTCGGGGCGGTGGGACTGCAGGCCGCCGGCGAGGGTGGCCAGGCCCGCGCCCGTGACGCCCGCCGCGCCCTTCGAAGCGATGATCATGAACAGCAGCAGGGAGATCTGCTGGCTCAGCGACAGCGGCTCCCCCATGGCCTCGGCGACGAAGAGCGAGGACATCGTCAGGTAGATGGCCGTGCCGTCGAGGTTGAAGGAGTAGCCGGTCGGCACGGTGATGCCGACGACGGGGCGGCTGACGCCCAGGTGCTCCATCTTCGCGATCAGGCGCGGCAGCGCCGACTCCGAGGAGGAGGTGGAGAGGATCAGCAGGAACTCGCGGCCCAGGTACTTCAGCAGCGCGAAGATGTTCACCCCGGCCACCAGCCGCAGCAGCGCGCCGAGCACCACGACCACGAACAGCAGGCACGTGATGTAGAAACCGATCATGATGACGGCGAGGGACTTGAGCGCGTCCACGCCCGTCGCGCCGACGACGGCCGCGATGGCGCCGAAGGCACCCACCGGCGCCGCCCACATCACCATGGCCAGGATGCGGAAGACCAGCCGCTGGACGTGCCCGATGCCCCGCAGGACCGGCTCGCCCGCCGGGCCCATGGCCTGCAGGGCGAAGCCCGCGAGCAGGGCGACCAGCAGGGTCTGGAGGACCTCGCCGCCGGTGAAGGCGGAGACCATGGTGGTCGGGATCATGCCGAGGAGGAAGTCCGCCGTCGACTCGTGCGCGCCCTTGGCCTGGGCCTCGCCGGCGTGGCGCAGGGAGTCCGTCAGCTCCAGCCCGCTGCCGGGCTCCAGGATGTTGCCGACCACCAGGCCGAGGGCGAGGGCGACGGTCGACATGACGAGGAAGTAGCCGAGGGCCAGGCCGCCGACCGCGCCGACCTTCGCGGCCTTGCGCACCGACCCGACACCGAGCACGATCGTGCAGAAGATGATCGGCGAGATCATCATCTTGATCAGGTTCACGAAGCCGGTGCCGAGCGGCTTGAGTTCGACGGCCACGCCCGGCGCGGCGAAGCCGACCGCGATGCCGACGAGCACCGCGGCGATCACCGCGAGGTACAGGTAGTGGGTGCGGTCCGGCCCTCTGCGGGCCGTGCCGCCCGGCGGTGACTGCGCTGTCACGGGTGTCTCCTCGTCGTCGCGGCCCCGCTGCCCCGCCTCTCCCGGCGGGTGGGGCTCCGGTGACTATGCACGTGTATGTGACTGCGGTCACCCTTGCGTGCATTACGTTCACGGCGCCGGGCCGGTGCAGACTGTCCGCCATGCGCAGACCCCGCATACGCCCCCGCAGCCTGGCGGGGCAGCTCTTCGCGATACAGACCGTGCTGGTCGCCGCCGTGGTGGCGGGCTGCGCGGCCTTCGCGTACCTGGCCGACCGGCACCAGGCCGAGGAGGCCGCGCGCCGTCAGGTGACGGCCGCCGCGGCGGCCGTCGCGGCGTCCCCGGCCGTACGGGACGCGGTCCGCTCGGCGGACCCGGCGGCCGCCCTCCAGCCGTACGCGGAGCGGGTGCGGCGCGACACCGGCGTCGACTTCGTGACGATCATGGCGCCGGGCGGCATCCGCTGGACCCACCCCGACCCGCGGCGGATCGGCGAGCCCTTCCTCGGCCACACCGGCCCGGCGCTGGAGGGGCGCACGTTCTCCGAGACCTACACCGGGACGCTGGGCCCGTCGGTGCGGGCCGTCGCGCCGGTCACCGGCGGGGGGCCCGGGGACGGGGTGACCGCGCTCGTCAGCGCGGGCATCACCGTCGACGCGATCAGCGCGGAGGTCCGGCGGCAGCTCGTCGCGCTGCTGGGCGTCGCGCTGGGGGCGCTCGCCCTCGGCGGGACGGGCACGTACCTCCTCAACGCGCGGCTGCGCCGCCATACGCACGGCATGAACGCGACCGAGCTCAGCCGGATGCACGACTACCACGAGGCCGCCCTGCACGCGGTGCGCGAGGGGCTGCTGATGCTCGACGGGCAGGGGCGCGTCGCCCTCGTCAACGACGGCGGGCGGGAGCTCCTGGGCCTGGGCGGCGACCCGGTGGGCCGTCCGGTCGGCGGCCTGGGCCTGCCGGTGGCGCTGACGGAGGCCCTGCTGTCGGGCGAGCCGCGCGTGGACGAGGTCCACCTGACCGCCGACCGGATCGTGGTAGTCAACACCTCGCCGGTATCGGGCGGGGAGCGCAGCGGCACGGTCGTCACCCTGCGCGACCACACCGAACTCCAGGCGCTGACGGGCGAGTTGGACTCGGTGCGCGGCTTCGCGGAGGCGTTGCGCTCGCAGGCGCACGAGGCGGCGAACCGGCTGCACGCCGTCGTCTCCCTCATCGAACTCGGCCGCGCGGACGAGGCCGTCGACTTCGCCACGGCCGAGCTGGAGCTCGCCCAGGCGCTCACCGACCAGGTCGTCGCCGCCGTCGCGGAGCCGGTCCTCGCGGCGCTGCTCCTCGGCAAGGCGGCCCAGGCCAACGAGCACGGGGTCGAGCTCGTCCTCGCCCCCGACACCCACATCGACGACGGCGTCCTGCCGCCGTGTCTCCCGGCGCGGGACCTGGTGACGATCCTGGGCAATCTGATCGACAACGCGGTGGACGCGGTGTCGCCTGCGGCGGGCTTCGACGTGACGTACGGGGCGTACGGGGGTGGGGCGGAGCGGCCCGGCACCGGCCGGGCGGGCCTGCCGGCGGAGCCGGGGGCGGGGGCCCCGGGAGAGCCCGTCGCGTCGGGCCGGGCAGAGTCCGGCGAGCGATCCGCGGCGGACCGGCGCGTCACCGTGACCGTGCGAACCGACGGTGTGGAGTTGTTGCTCCGGGTCGCCGACACCGGGCCCGGGGTCGCCCCGGACGCCGTGGACGAGGTCTTCCGGCGGGGGTGGTCCACCAAGTCGCCGGGTACCGCGCCGCACGGCCGCGGGCTCGGGCTCGCGCTCGTCCGGCAGGCCGCGCGCCGCAACGGCGGTACCGTCTCGGTGGCCGCGCCCGCGGGCGGCGGTGCCGAGTTCTCCGTGCGGCTGCCCCTGCGGGCCGCCGCCCCCGCCACCTCAGCCGCCCCGGGAGCCCCCGCATGAGCACGCCGCGGACGATCGACCCGCCACCGATCCGGGTACTCGTCGTGGAGGACGACCCCGTGGCCGCTGACGCGCACGCGCTCTACGTAGGGCGCGTCGCGGGCTTCACGGTGGCGGGCGTGGTGCACACGCGGGGGGACGCCTCGCAGTTCCTCAAGCGGACCCCTGTGGACCTGCTGCTGCTCGACCTCTACCTCCCCGACGGGCACGGCCTGCAGTTCGTCCGCTCCCTGCGCTCCGCCGGGCACACCGCGGACGTCATCGCGGTGACGTCGGCGCGCGACCTCGCCGTCGTCCGCGAGGGCGTCTCGCTCGGAGTCGTCCAGTACGTCCTGAAGCCCTTCACGTTCGCGACCCTCCGCGACCGGCTCACCCGGTACGCGGAGTTCCGCGCGGTCGTCGGCGAGGCCGGCGGCCAGGACGAGGTGGACCGGGCGCTGTCGGCGCTGCGCGCCCCGCAGCCGGCCGCGCTCCCCAAGGGCCTGAGCCTGGACACCCTGCAGACGATCACGGGGGCGATCCGGGCGGCGGGGGGCGACGGCATCTCCTCGGGCGCCGCCGCCGAGGCCCTCGGCATCTCCCGGATCACCGCCCGCCGTTACCTGGAGCACCTGGTCACCTCGGGCCGCGCCGCCCGCACCCCCCGCTACGGGCAGATCGGGCGGCCCGAACTGCGCTACCGCTGGCTGACCCGGTAGGGCGGAACGCCGGCCCGCACGCGTGCGGCGGCGTCAACGAGGGAACGTAGGACTTCACGAAGGTGCCGGCCGCCCGGCCGGGCCGGCCCGGCACGCACCGGGACCGGCCGGGCGGCCCGCCGAGCTCGTAGGAGGTCGTGCCCGTGCGCCCCACCGCCCTGCTCCTCGCCGCCGCCACGTTCGCCGCCGCCGTCCCGCTCACCGCCTGCGGCGGGGGCGCGGATGGCGGCCCCGGCACCGTGCGCATCGCCTACCAGCGCAGCACCGACGCCAAGGCCCGGATCATGGACGGGTACCTGGCCGGGATCAAGAAGCAGTTCGAACGCGAACACCGGGGCAAGAAGCTCAAGCTCGTCCCGATCCAGGCGTCCCAGACGGACTACTACGCCAAGATCCAGCAGATGATGCGGTCGCCGAAGACCGCGCCGGACGTGGTCCGCGAGGACACGTTCCAGCTCAACTCGGACATCGAGGCGGGGTACTTGAGACCGCTGGACGACAAGCTGGCGGGCTGGAAGGACTGGGAGCGCTTCGCCCCGACCGCGAAGGCGGCGGTGAAGGCGGAGGACGGCAGGACGTACGGGGTGCCGGACGGCACGGACACCCGCGGCCTGTGGTTCAACAAGGAGATCTTCGCCAGGGCCGGGCTCCCCGCCGACTGGAAGCCCCGCACCTGGCGGGACGTCCTCGACGCGGCCCGGACGGTCAAGCGCGAGGCGCCCGGCGTGACACCGATCAACGTGTACACGGGCAAGAGCCCCGGTGAGGCCGCCACCATGCAGGGCTTCGAGATGCTGCTGTACGGCACGGGCAAGGACCCGCTCTACGACCCGGCGGCGAAGAAGTGGGTGGCCGGCGGCAAGGGGTTCACGGACGCGCTGGAGTTCATCCGCACCGTGTACGGCGAGAAGCTCGGCCCGGACCCCTCCGACGCCCTCGACCCCAACGTCGACGCCCGCGTCGCCACCGAATGGCTGCCGGCCGGGAAGCTCGCCATCGCCCTGGACGGCAACTGGCTGGGCAAGTTCTGGCAGCCGTCCGGCGGCAAACCCTGGCCGGCCTGGCCCGAGGTGATGGGCCGGGCGCCCTTCCCCACGCAGAGCGGCGCGGCGCCGGGGGCGGTCAGCATGTCCGGCGGCTGGACGTGGTCGGTCACCGCGAAGTCCGCGAAGCCGGACCTGGCCTGGCAGGTGATCGAGACGCTCCAGACGAGGGAGAACGCGGCGGCCTGGGCGGTGCGGGACGGGCAGATCGCCGTCCGCGACGACGTGGCGGCGGACCCGGGGTACCTGAAGTCGATGCCCGGTACGGCGTTCTTCACCGGCCTGGTGAAGTACACCCACTACCGCCCCACGCTGCCCGTCTACCCCCGGGTGTCCAGTGCGATCAGGGACGCCATGGAGTCGGTGACCACGGGGGACGCCTCCCCGGCGCAGGCCGCCCGGCGCTACGACGAGGCGCTGAAGTCGATCGCCGGGAGCGGCGGCGTGCTCGTCAGGGAGAAGTGAGTGGCCGCCACCGCCGCGCCCCCGAAGGCGCGCCCGCACGCTGCCCGGCGGGCGGCCCGCTGGCTGCCGCTCGCACCGGCCACCCTCCTGCTGCTGCTCTTCCTCGCCGGGCCCCTCGCGTACTGCGTCTACCTGGCCTTCACCGACACCCAGCTCACCGGCCAGGCGTCCGCGTCCTTCGTCGGCTTCGCCAACTTCCGGCGCGCCTTCGCCGACGACGGCTTCCGCACCGCCGTGTGGCTGACGCTGCTGTTCACCGTGTTCTCGTCGGTCATCGGGCAGAACAGCCTGGGCTTCGCCCTCGCGGCGCTGATGCGCCGCGCGTCCCGGCCCGTCCGGGCGCTGACCGGCGCCCTGGTGATCGCGGCGTGGGTGGTACCGGAGATCGTGGCGGGCTTCCTGCTGTACACCTTCTTCCACCGGCGCGGCACCCTGAACGCGGTCCTGGACTGGCTGCACCTGCCCTCGCAGAACTGGCTGTTCACCCTGCCGATCCTGGCGGTGTCGTGCGCCAACGTCTGGCGGGGGACGGCGTTCTCCATGCTCGTCTACTCCGCGGCGCTCGCGGGGATCCCCCGGGACGTCGTCGAGGCGGCCGAGGTGGACGGGGCGAGCGGCCCGCGCCGGTTCTGGCACATCACCCTGCCCATGATCCGCCGCTCGATCGCCACGAACCTGATGCTGAACACGCTGCAGACCCTCTCGGTCTTCGGTCTCATCTGGGCGATGACGCGCGGCGGGCCGGGCGACCGGAGCCGGACGCTGCCGGTCTTCATGTACGACCAGGCATTCTTGAAGTCACTGATCGGCTACGGCACGGCGGTCGCCCTGCTCCTGCTGCTGGTGGGCGCGGTGTTCTCGGCGGTGTACCTGCGCCTGCTGCGGGAGGAGGTCTGATCAGCGAACTCCCAGTACGATCAGATGTTCGAATAGCTGATCCGAGGGGGACCCATGGAGGGCACGTACTACGTCCGCAACGTCCACAGCAGCCTGCTGCTGGAGGTCGAGGACGGCCGCAAGGGCAGCGGAGCCAATGTCCGGCTGGGGAAGGACGACGGCACGCCGGCGCAGATCTGGCGGGTGAGCCCGGTGCACCCCGGCAGCGGGGTGCACCACTTCGAGAACGCCGGCAGCGGCAAGCGGCTCGACGTCACGGGCGCCTCCACGGAGAACGGCGCGAACGTGCAGCAGTGGAAGGCCAATAACTACGGCGCCCAGGAGTGGCTGGTGGAACGGCACCTCGACGCGCCCGACACGGTCACCCTGATCAACCACGTCAGCGGCCTGCTCCTGGACGCCGCCGACGCGGGAACGGAACCCGGCACCAACGTCCAGCAGTGGGAGGACAAGGACAGCCCGGCGCAGTGGTGGCGCCTGGAGGCGGCCGGCGGCTGAGACCGCCCGGGACCGAGGGGCACAGCCGCGCGGCCCGGCGGAGAAGACCCCGGTGGAGCAGACCCCGGGAGAGAGGACCCCGGCACAGAAGGCAAGGACCCGCCCGTTCCCCGGAGGACGTCATGCCCCCACGCGCCCCGCGCCCCCCGCTGCTCGACCGGCCCGCCCGCCGCCGGCTCGCCGCCGATGCCGCGCTGTTGCTCGTCATCGCCGCCTTCGCCCTGCCCCTGGTCTGGTTGCTGCTGGCCTCGGTCGACCCGGAGGCCGGGCTGCGCGTGCGCCTTCCCCCGTCGCTGACGACGGAGAATTTCTCGGCGGTGCTGACGGACGAGATCACCTTCACCCCCATGCTCAACAGCCTCGTGCTGTGCGGCAGCGCCACCGCCCTCACCGTGGCGTGCTCGGCCCTCGCCGCCTATCCGCTGTCCCGCTTCCGGTCGCGCTTCAACCGCCCGTACCTGCTGACCGTCCTGTTCTCCACCTGCCTGCCCATCACCGCCGTCATGGTGCCGGTGTACGGGCTCTTCGTGCAGGTCAACCTCGTGGACACGGTCCACGGGACGGCCCTGTTCATGGCCGCCACCCAACTGCCGTTCGCGATCTGGCTGATGAAGAACTTCATGGACGACGTCCCCAAGGCCCTGGAGGAGGCCGCGTGGACCGACGGCGCCGGCTGGCTCCAGACCCTGGGCCGCGTCGTCCTGCCCCTCATGGCCCCGGGGGTGGGCGTCGTGACCATCTACTGCTTCACGCTGATGTGGGGCAACTTCTTCGTCCCGTTCCTCCTGCTGCTCACCCCGGAGCAACTCCCCGCGTCCGTCACGGTGTTCACCTTTTTCGGGGACTACGGGCAGGTCGCCTACGGGCAGCTGGCCGCGTTCTCGATCCTGTACTCCACGCCCGTCGTCCTGCTGTACACCCTCGTCGCGCGGCGGCTGGGCGGCGGCTTCACGCTCGGCGGCGCGGTCAAGGGCTGAGCGGGTCCGGGCGCACGGTAAAGCCCCGCCGTCGTCCGCTGACGGCGGGGCACCCCCTCTGGCGGCGGCCCTGAATGTCCCCCGTCTATCCAGGGCCGCGTTCGCACCGGCCGGGCCTGTCCCGAAACGCTCCCCGCGGACGGCCCCCGCCTTGACTGCGAACATGCAGAACGGTACTAACGGGGCCACCTGTCGGCTACTCGCCAAACGCGGCTCCTGTCCGGAGAACGCGGGCACTTGAGGGAAGCCTGATGACCGAACCCGGTGTAGGCCCCAACGCCCCCGGAAACATGCGCACGCTCGTACTCAGCAACGATCTCGACGAGACCCGGGAGATCATCAGCTCCGCCTACAGTCCGTACCAGCTCAGCGTGCTGGGCGACCCCAAGGAATTCTCCGCCTGGTACGCCGAGGGCAGCTTCCCGGGGGTGACCGTCTCCGGCTTGCAGTACGGCGCCGAGACCCTCGTCGCGCCCCAGCCCCTCGATTCCTACCTGCTCGTCTGCCAGATGGTCCGGGGCCGGGTGCGGGTGATCTCCCCCGGCCGGGAGGAACGCGTCGTCGGCCCCGGCGAGACGTACGTGCTCGACCCGTACCGCAGCTTCCAGGTGCACTGGGCGCCCGGCGCCCGGATGACGACGGTGCGGCTGGACCGGGAGACCGTGGAGCAGGCGGCGGCCGACCTGCTCGGCCTCGACGGGCCGCTGCGGGCCCGGTTCACCCTCGCCGGGGCGACCTCGCCCGGGGCCGCCCGCAGCTGGCAGGGGGTGTCCGCGGCGGTGCACCGGGAGGTGCTCGGCGAGGGCGTCGCGCGCACCAGCCCGCTGGTCGCCTCCCACCTGACGCACGCGACGGCGGCCGTGCTCATGGAGACGCACGAGCTCGTCACCGAGGGGGTGGAGGCCCAGCGGCCGGGGACGGTGGCGCACGGGGCGGTGCGCCGGGCGATGGCGCTGGCGGAGGAGCGGGCCGACCAGCCGCTGACGCTGGCCGACCTCGCGACGGCGGGCCGGTGCAGCCCCCGGGCCCTGCAGGAGGCGTTCCGCCGGCACCTGGGCACCACACCGCTGGGCTATCTGCGGGAGGTCCGCCTCGGCCGGGCGCACCGGGACCTCGCGGCCGGCCGCGGGAACGCCGCGGTCACGGTGGCCCAGGTCGCCTACCGCTGGGGGTTCGGCAACCTGGGCCGGTTCGCCGCGTCCTACCAGCAGCGCTACGGGCACGCACCCTCGCGGACGCTGCGGGGATAGGCGGCACGCCCCCGGTACCGGCCCGCACGGCCCTGACGCGCCGCGCGGGCCGCCGTGCGTCTTGAGGATGACGGCGTCCGTCCGGAGTACTACGCGGAGGCGGCCCCGTCGCCCTTGAGGTCGTACGGCTTTCAGGCCGTACGGCTGACGCTTCCGGGGCCGAGGGCTACAGAGAATTGGAGCAGTCGATTCCGGCCATTGCGCCCCCGGTGGGCGCCTCGACGCCATCGACCTTCCGTCCCCTTTCGCCCGCATATCTCCCGGAGGAGACCTCGTGTCCCACGCGACGGCTTTCCCTGTTTCCCCCGCCCCCGCCCCCGGCGGTGCCATCGCCGCCCGCGCCACGGGCCTGAGCAAGGTCTACGGGCAGGGCGAGACCCGGGTGACCGCCCTGGACTCGGTGTCCGCGGAGTTCCGCCGCGGGGAGTTCACCGCGATCATGGGCCCGTCCGGCTCGGGCAAGTCCACGCTGATGCACTGCATGGCCGGCCTGGACTCCGTCTCCTCCGGCTCCACCCGCATCGGTGACATCGAGCTGGCCTCGCTCGGCGACCGGCAGCTGACCCGGCTGCGCCGCGACCGGATCGGCTTCGTCTTCCAGGCGTTCAACCTGCTGCCGACGCTGACCGCGCTGGAGAACATCACCCTCCCCATGGACATCGCGGGCCGCAAGCCCGACCAGCAGTGGCTGGACCTGGTCGTCGAGACCGTCGGCCTCTCCGGGCGCCTCGCGCACCGCCCGAGCCAGCTCTCCGGCGGCCAGCAGCAGCGCGTGGCCGTGGCCCGCGCGCTCGCCGCCCGGCCCGAGATCATCTTCGCGGACGAGCCGACCGGCAACCTCGACTCCCGCTCGGGCGCCGAACTCCTCGGCTTCCTCCAGGAGTCCGTCCGGGCCCTGCAGCAGACCGTCGTCATGGTCACCCACGACCCGGTCGCCGCCTCCTACGCGGATCGCGTGATCTTCCTCGCCGACGGCCGCGTCGTCGACGAGATCCGCGAGCCCACCGCGGACGCGGTCCTGGACCGCATGAAGCGCTTCGACGCCAAGGGCCGCACGAGCTGACCGGGCCCCCGCCCCCGCTCCGCCGCCCGCCCTCCCCACCCACCTCCAGGACTCAGCACCGTGTTCCGTACCGCTTTGCGCAACCTCCTCGCGCACAAGGCCCGGCTGATGATGACCGCCCTCGCGGTCCTCCTCGGCACGGCTTTCGTCTCCGGCACCCTCGTCTTCAGCGACTCCGTCGGCAGCGCCTTCCGCGACAAGATGTCCAAGAGCCTCGACGACGTCGCCGTCTCCGTCACCGCCGGCCGGGCCACCACCGCCATGAAGTCCGAGGACGCCCTCGACTCCCGCGTGGTGGAGTCCGTCCGCGCCCTGCCCGGCGTGGCCTTCGTGCGCCCGTCGGTGAGCGGCACCGTGATGGTCGCCGACAAGGAGAACAACCCCGCCGGCAGCGAATGGGGCAGCTCCGGCGCCAACTTCGTGCCCGGCGCGAACGGCAAGGACAGCCGCTACCCGATCGTCAAGGGCCGGGGCCCCGCCGCCGAGGGCGAGATCGTCCTCGACGCGAAGACCGCCGCGAAGACGGGCGCCCGGGTGGGCGGCACCGTCCGGCTGGCCGTCGACGGGCCCGTCATGGCCAAGAAGCTCGTCGGCATCGCCGAGACGGACGACCCGAAGGTGAGCGCGGGCGGCAGCCTCGCCCTGTTCGACACCGCGACCGCGCAGAAACTCCTCGGCGTTCCGGGGCAGTTCGACGAGCTCATCGTCTCCGCGACCCCCGGCACCGACCAGGCGAAGCTGACCGCCGAGGTCCGCGCGGCGCTGCCGAAGGACGCCTTCCGGACGCAGAGCGGCAAGGAGCTGGCGGCCGAGGAGTCCACGGCGATCGACAAGGAGACCAGCTCGATCCGCAACACCTTCCTGGCGTTCGCGGGCATCGCCCTGTTCGTCGGCGTCTTCATCATCGCCAACACCTTCACCATGCTCATCGCCCAGCGCAGCCGGGAGATCGCCCTGCTCCGCGCGGTGGGCGCGTCCCGCCGGCAGGTGGTGCGCTCGGTGCTGATCGAGGCCGGGCTGCTGGGCCTGGCCGCCTCCGCCGCCGGCTTCGCCGGGGGCCTCGGCGTCGCCACCGGCCTGCGCGCGGTGCTGAACTCGGCCGGGGCGGGCCTGCCCGACGGGCCGCTGGTGATCGAGCCGGTGTCCGCGCTCACCGCCCTCGGCGTCGGCGTCGCGGTGACGGTCCTGGCCGCCTGGCTGCCCTCCCGCAAGGCCGCGAAAATCGCCCCCGTGGAGGCGCTGGCCGCCGCGGAAGCGCCGCCGGCCCCCCGCGGCCTGCTCGTGCGCAACGCCCTCGGCGCGGTGCTGACCGCCGCCGGTGGCGCGGTGATGCTGTACGTCACCACGCTCAAGGACAGCGACGGCCTGGAGATCGCCATGGCCGGCTCCGCCCTGACCATGGCGGGCGTCATCGTCCTGGCGCCGCTGCTCTCGCGCCCGTTCGTCCGCCTCTTCGCGAAGGCGACGGGCCGGCTGACCGGGGTCAGCGGCAAGCTCGCCGCGGAGAACGCGCTGCGCAACCCGCGCCGCACCGCCGCGACCGCCTCCGCGCTGATGATCGGCCTCGCGCTGATGACCGGTCTGACCGTGGTCGCCGTCTCCGCCGACCAGGGCGTCGCGAAGATGGGGCCGCAGGACCTGACGGCCGACTACAAGGTGACGTCGGCGCACTTCGGCGGCCTCTCCACGGACATCGCCAGGACCCTGGCGAAGGAGCCCGGCGTCACCGCCGCGGTCCCGCTGCGCTCGATCGGCTTCCAGTCGTCGCACAGCCCCGCGCTCGTCAAGGCCGCGGACGCGGCGTCGATCGGCAAGGTGGCGGACGTGCGGTTCGTCAGCGGCTCGGCCGCCGACGTGCGGGAGGGCACCGTCGCGGTGTCCGACGCGTACGCCGAGGAGCGCGGCCTGAAGGTCGGGGCCACCCTGCCGATGGACTTCTACGACGGCAAGAAGGCCACGCCGAAGGTCGCCGCGGTCTATGCCGAGAACGACGTCCTCTCCGCCGTCCTCGCCACCCCCTCCCTGGTGGACCCGCACCTGGAGAAGGTGCGGGACGACGAGGTGCTGGTGAAGGCGGCCCCCGGCAAGGCCGGCGAGCTCCGCGCCAAGATCAAGCAGACCCTCGGCGGCAACCCGCTCATCAAGGTGCAGAGCCAGGAGGACCTACGCCGCTCGGAAGCCGGGGACATCGACGACATCCTGTACATGATGTACGGACTGCTGGGCATGGCCGTCGTCATCGCGATCGTCGGCGTCGTCAACACCCTGGCGATGTCGGTGTTCGAGCGGACCCGGGAGATCGGGATGCTGCGCGCGATCGGCCTTGCGCGCACCGGCGTCAAGCAGATGGTGCGCCTGGAGTCCGTGATGATCGCGATGTTCGGCGCGGTGCTGGGCGTCGGGGTCGGCATCTTCCTGGCCTGGTCCGGCGGGCACCTGGTGCGGTCGTCGTTCCCGCAGTACTCGATGACCGTGCCGTGGGGCCGGATCGCCGTGTTCCTGTTGCTCGCGCTCGCGGTGGGCGTGCTGGCCGCGGTCTGGCCGGCCCGCCGGGCCGCGAAGCTCAACATGCTGGAGTCGATCGGGGCGCAGTAACCGGCCGGGGTACGGCGGGCCGGCCCCCACCGTGGGGGCCGGCCCGCCGCGTGGGCACTCACCTCAAGGTAAGTGCCCACTTTTTAGTGCGTACTTGAGGCGGGGCGGGCCGTCGACCACTCTGATGAAGGCGCGCCGAGCCCATCACCCCGCACCCTTCTGGAGCACCCCTCATGAGTCCTTCCCCCGTCACCGTCCTCGGCCTGGGCGCCATGGGCAAGGCCCTGGCCACCGCCTTCCTCACCGGCGGGCACCCGGTCACGGTGTGGAACCGCACGCCGGGCAAGGCCGGGCCGCTGCTCGCCCTGGGGGCCACCGCCGCCGAGACCGCCGCCGGGGCGGTCGCCGCCAACGAGCTGATCGTGGCCTGCCTGCTGGACCACGCCTCCGTCCACGAGACGCTGGACGGCGCCGTGGCCGAGCTGGCCGGCCGCACGCTGGTCAACCTCACCAACGGCACCCCGGCGCAGGCCCGCGAGCTGGCCGCCTGGGCCGAGGAGCACGGCATCACCTACGTGGACGGCGGCATCATGGCCGTCCCGCCGGGCATCGGGACCGAGCAGGCGTTCCTCCTCTACAGCGGTGCGCGGGACGCCTTCGAAGCCCACCGCCCGGCGCTGGAGCGCCTGGGCGCGGCCCACTTCGTCGGCACCGACCCGGGGCTGGCCGCGCTGTACGACATCGCGCTGCTCAGCGGCATGTACGGAATGTTCTCGGGCGTGTTCCACGCCCTGGCCCTGACGAGCACGGAGAAGGTGCCGGCCGACGCGTTCGGGCCGCTGCTGGCGGACTGGATCGGGGCGATGGCGGGCGGGATCCCGCACTTCGCCCGGCAGGTCGAGACGGGCGACTACGTCAACGGGGTCGTCTCCAACGCGGCGATGCAGGCGGCGGCCTTCGGCAATCTCCTGCGCACCGCCGAGGACCAGGGCGTCAGCCCGGAGCTGATCGCCCCGCTGCAACCGCTGATGGACCGGCTGGTCGCCGAGGGGAACGGCAGCGGGGATGTGACCGGCGTCGTCGAGCTGCTCAAGCGCTAGGGAGCGCCCGAGGCATACGGAAAAGCGGCGCGCGGCCCCGGTTCGTCCGGGGGCCGCGCGTCGCTTTCGCGTCAGCGTCCAGTGCAGGCGGCGGGCTCTAGAAGACCGACTCCGCCTCGTCCATCCGGTTCTCCGGCACCCGCTTGAGCTCGGTGACGGCGTCGGCCAGCGGCACCATGTGGATGTCGGTGCCCTTCAGCGCCGTCATCTTGCCGAAGTCGCCGCGGTGGGCGGCCTCGACCGCGTGCCAGCCGAAGCGGGTGGCGAGGACGCGGTCGTACGCGGTGGGGGTGCCGCCGCGCTGGACGTGGCCGAGGATGACCGGGCGGGCCTCCTTGCCCAGGCGCTTCTCCAGCTCGACGGCGAGCTTGGTGCCGATGCCGGCGAAGCGCTCGTGGCCGAACTGGTCTATGGCGCCCTTGGCGTACTCCATCGACCCCTCGGCCGGGTGCGCGCCCTCGGCGACGCAGATGACGGCGAACTTCTTGCCGCGCGAGAAGCGCTCCTCGACCATCGCGACCAGGTCGGCGACGTCGAAGGGGCGCTCCGGGAGGCAGATGCCGTGCGCGCCGCCGGCCATGCCGGACTCCAGGGCGATCCAGCCGGCGTGGCGGCCCATGACCTCGACGACCATCACGCGCTGGTGGGACTCGGCGGTGGTCTTGAGGCGGTCGATGGCCTCGGTGGCGACGCCCACGGCGGTGTCGAAGCCGAAGGTGCGGTCGGTGGCCGAGATGTCGTTGTCGATCGTCTTCGGCACGCCGACGACGGGCAGGCCCGCGTCGGAGAGCATCTTGGACGCGGTGAGCGTCCCCTCGCCGCCGATCGGGATCAGCACGTCGATCCCGAGGTCGCGGGCGAGCTCCTTGGAGCTCTCGCACGCCTCGCGGAGCCGGGCGCGCTCCAGGCGGGAGGAGCCGAGGATGGTGCCGCCGCGGGCCAGGATGCCGCTGACGGCGTCCAGGTCGAGCTTGCGGTGGCGGCCGTCGAGCAGACCCTTGAAGCCGTCCTCGAAGCCGATCACCTCGTCGTTGTGGCCGGCCACCGCGCGGTGCACCACCGAGCGGATGACAGCGTTCAGGCCGGGGCAGTCGCCGCCTGCGGTGAGGACTCCGATGCGCATCTGGCTGTGTCTCCTGCTCGCTACTGGTACATGTGAGCCGAACCGATTGTTTCACGGGCCGGGAGGTAGTGCCGCACCCCGGGAACCACCTACTGACGCGCGCCTTATCCAGGGGCGCAGGTATTGTCAAGAGGGCAGGCCCACCATAACGGGTAATTTTTTACCGCATGAAAACCGCATGAAAAACGGCGATGGAGCAAGGAGAGCACGCGTGACGCGCAGCGTGTACGTGACCGGGACGGACCGGGGCGACGGCCGCCAGGTCATCGAGCTGGGAGTCATGGAGCTCCTGACCCGCCATGTGGACCGGGTGGGCGTCTTCCGCCCCCTCGTCCACGGCGACGGCCCCGACCGGCTCTTCGACCTGCTGAGGTCGCGCTACCGGCTCGGCCAGTCCCCGGAGTCCGTCTACGGCCTCTCCTACGCGCAGGCGTCCTCCCTCCAGGCCGAGCGCGGCACGGACGAGCTGGTCCAGGCGCTGGTCGAGCGGTTCCTCGCGGTGGCCCGGGAGTACGAGTACGTGGTGGTGCTCGGCACCGACTACGCGGACACCACCCTCCCCGACGAGCTGGCCCTCAACGCGCGGCTCGCCAACGAGTTCGGCGCCTCCGTGATCACGGTCGTCGGCGGCCAGGACCAGGAGGCCGAGGCGGTGCGCGCCGAGGCCCGCAACGCCTACCGCGCCTACGCGGCCCTGGGCTGCGACGTCGTGGCCCTCGTCGTCAACCGGGTCGCCCCGGCCGACCGGGAGGCCGTCGCCGAGCGGCTCGCCGCGAGCCTGCCCGTGCCCTGCTACGCGCTCCCCGAGGACGCGGCGCTGTCCGCGCCGACGGTCGGGCAGATCGTCCGCAAGCTCGGCGCCGACGTGCTCCTCGGCGACGACGCCGGGCTCGCCCGCGACGCCAAGGACTTCGTCTTCGGCGGCGCGATGCTGCCGGCGTTCCTGCCGGCCCTGACCGACGGCTGCCTGGTGGTGACCCCCGGCGACCGCACCGACCTGATCATCGGCGCCCTCGCCGCGCACAGCGCGGGCGCGCCGCCCATAGCCGGTGTGCTGCTCACCCTCGACGAGCGGCCCGGTCCGGACATCCTGGCCCTCGCGGGCCGGCTCGCCCCCGGTACCCCGGTGATCGCCGTGCCCGGCGGCTCCTTCCCCACCGCGGCCGAGCTCTTCGCCGTCGAGGGCAAGCTCAACGCCTTCGCGCCGCGCAAGGCGGAGACGGCGCTCGGCCTGTTCGAGCGGCACGTGGACACCACGGAGCTGACGAACCGGATCTCCGTGGCCCGCTCCGGCCGCGTCACCCCGATGATGTTCGAGCACGAGCTGATCGAGCGCTCCCGCTCCGCCCGCCGCCGCGTGGTGCTGCCCGAGGGCACCGAGGAGCGCGTCCTGCGCGCCGCCGACGTGCTGCTGCGCCGCGACGTCTGCGACCTCACCCTGCTGGGCGACGAGGACGCCATCCGCAAGCGCGCCGGCGAGCTGGGCATCGACCTGGCCGAGGCGCAGCTCATCGACCCGCAGACCTCGCCGCTGCGCGAGCGCTTCGCCGAGCTGTACGCGAAGGCGCGCGCCCACAAGGGCATGACCGTGGAGCTGGCGCACGACGTGGTCGCCGACGTGTCGTACTTCGGCACGCTGATGGTCCAGGAGGGCCTGGCCGACGGCATGGTCTCCGGCGCGGTGCACTCCACCGCCGCCACCATCCGCCCCGCCTTCGAGATCATCAAGACGGCGCCGGGCGCCCAGATCGTCTCCTCGGTCTTCTTCATGTGCCTGGCCGACCGGGTCCTGGTCTACGGCGACTGCGCCGTCAACCCCGACCCGAACGCCGAGCAGCTCGCCGACATCGCCATCCAGTCCGCCGCGACGGCCGCGCAGTTCGGCGTGGAGCCGCGGATCGCGATGCTGTCGTACTCCACCGGCACCTCGGGTTCCGGCGCGGACGTCGACAAGGTCCGCCGGGCCACCGAGCTGGTCCGCGAGCGCCGCCCGGACCTGCTGGTCGAGGGTCCGATCCAGTACGACGCCGCCGTGGACGCCGCCGTCGCGGCGACCAAGCTCCCCGGCTCCGAGGTCGCGGGCAAGGCCACCGTGCTGGTCTTCCCGGACCTCAACACGGGGAACAACACCTACAAGGCCGTGCAGCGCTCGGCCGGCGCGGTCGCGGTCGGCCCGGTCCTGCAGGGCCTGCGCAAGCCCGTCAACGACCTGTCGCGCGGTGCCCTGGTCCAGGACATCGTGAACACCGTCGCCATCACCGCCATCCAGGCGCAGGGCGAGCAGCGCCCCTGACCCCGGTCGTGCGGGGACCGGCCGGTCCCC